>JANXVK010000091.1 GCA_025351675.1 Rhizobacter sp. | reverse complement strand
CAGCACCTGGCCGAGCGAGATGTCTTTCAGCGGCCGGTCGAAGTGCGGCTCGCAGACCGCACGGATCGCGCCTTCGAGCTGGTCGACGCGCGTGTTCGGCGGCACCCAGCCCGACTCCACATGCAGCTCAGCCACCCGCTTGTAGTCGCGCCGGAAGAACGCGATGAAGTTCTGCGCGAGATATTCCTTGTCGAACTCGGTCAGCGTGCCGACGATGCCGAAATCGAGCGCGATGTAGCGGCCGAAACTCTCGGGCGCGACGCTGACCTGGATGTTGCCGGGGTGCATGTCGGCATGGAAGAAGCCATCGCGGAACACCTGCGTGAAGAGGATCGTGACGCCGTCACGCGCCAGCTTCGGGATGTCGACACCGGCCTCAACCAGGCGTTGCTTCTGGCTGATCGGCACGCCGTTCATGCGCTCCATCACGATCACGCTCTGGGTGCACAGGTCCCAAATCATCTCGGGCACGAGGATCAGGTCGAGGCTGGCCATGTTGCGGCGCAGCTGCGCGGCGTTGGCGGCCTCACGGACCAGATCGAGCTCGTCGTGCAGGTAGTTGGCGAACTCGGCGACGACCTCGCGCGGCTTCAGGCGCTTGCCGTCGGCCGACAGGCGCTCGACCCCCCTTGCCAGCGTGCGCAGCAACGACAGGTCGTCGTCGATCACCTCAAGCATGCCGGGGCGCAGCACCTTCACGGCCACCTCGCGTCCGTCTTTCAGACGCGCGAAGTGCACCTGCGCGATCGACGCGCTCGCCACTGGCTCGGCATCGAAACGCTCGAAGATCGCGTCGATCGGGCGGCCGAAGGCTTTCTCGACCATCGCGCGCGCTTCGCTCGCCGGGAACGGCGGCACGCGGTCCTGCAGCCTGGCGAGCTCGTCGGCGAGGTCTTCCGGGAGCAGATCGCGCCGCGTCGACAGCACTTGGCCGAACTTCACGAAGATCGGGCCGAGCCGCTCCAGGCCGAGCCGCAGGCGCTCGCCGCGGGGCGCGTCAAGCGTGCGACCGATCGTCATCACCCGCACCAAGGCCCGCACCCAGCGCTGACGGAAACTGGACAGGGCCAGCTCATCCAGCCCGTAACGCAGCACCGTGACCGTGATGAAGATCAGCCGCGCCAGATGCCTCAATGGAACCCCTCGTCGAACAAGTACGTTCGCCGATCCCCTTGGGCCACGAAAAGGCCCCTCCGTGGCCCATGGCGGCCCGGCGCTCGGCCCATTCGGCTCATTTCCGCGCCACCAACCCGGTCAGCGTGCGCACCGCCTCGCGCAGCCCGGCCGCAACGCCCCCGGCGAGGCGCGCGAGCTCGCGCGCCGGCGCCTGGCCGACGATGCGGGCGAGGTCGTCCTCGATGTCCCAGCGCAGGTTGTCGAACAGCCAGTTCAGGTCGGCGGCGAAGGCGGCGTCGCCGGCCACCTCGACCTTAGGGCGCGTTCCGGCCAAGGCCTGCGCCATTGCCAGCGCCGGGTTGGAGGCATCGATGCTGACGCGCAGATCGGGCTCAGCCGGCGCCGCCTCGCCGCACCATTCGGCCAGACCGGCGGGCGTGATGCGAAAAGTCGTCGGCGGCAGTGCCGGCAACAGGCTTGGCCAGCCATCGAAGTGCAACTCGATGCAACGCCCGGCGTGGGCCAGCAACCGTTCGGCAGCGAGTGGCTCGGCCGCCAGCACATGGTTGACGAGCAGGGTGGCGCGCTCGAGGGCCGCGCTGCCGAGCAGCGAGTTGAGACTGTGAAACATGCACGGATTGTAGGCACGCACTTGCGGGCGGCCCCCCGGAGTCGAGGGGCGAACCGCTTTGCTTTTGATGGAGAATCCGACGTCGCGCCATTGCGGCAGAGCGACAAGAGCATGGGTCATGCATGTGCGTGCCCGGGCACTTCGACTCGACACGCTGACACGTACCTGCCGCACCGGAGCGGCGTCGAGCGCTCGCGCCATCACGAATCCATGTTTGAAGACCGAACCTACAAGAGAACGTTCTACAACGCGCCGCAGTCGGTGACGTCGTTCGTGGCGGCGTTCCTCGAGCCCAGCATCACGGTGCTGACCTTCCTGATCGTGACGATCTACTCCAACGAACCGGTCGATCGACCTGCGCTCACGCTGTGCCTGCTGGTGTTCGCGCTCACTTTCCCCGGGCGCAATCGCTTCCGCGACAACCTGATCGCCGCCGGGGTCGACATCCTGTCGTCATGGGTCACGCTGCTGGCGATCCTCGCGCTGTGTGGCTACGCAACACGCAGCCTGCACTATTTCGAGAGCGCCGTGCTGTTCGAATGGGCGATCGCGACGCCGATCCTGCAGTGGCTCGCGGTCTGGATCGGCAAGCTGGTGACGCAGCGACTCTCGGCCCGGCCCGAGGCGCGGCGCACCGCGATCGTTGTCGGCGGTGGTGCACTCGGCGTGAAGGTTGCCAAGGCGCTGACCGACAGCGCCGACTACGGGATCGATTTCGTCGGCTATTTCGACGACCGCACCGACGACCGCCTGCACCCGGAAGCCACTGTGCAGCGCCTGGGCGGCCTGAAGGACGTCGCCACCTATGCGACCGAGCATGGGGTGCGCGAGATCTACATCACGCTGCCGCTGGGGTCGCAGCCGCGCATCGTCGAGCTGCTCGAAGACGTGCAGGGCACGACCGCCTCGCTCTTCTTCGTGCCCGACGTGTTCGGCATCAGCATCATCCAAGGCCGGCTGCAGGACATGAACGGCGTGCCGGTCGTGGGCATCTGCGAGACCCCGTTCACCGGCACCAACGAACTCGTCAAGCGGCTCAGCGACATCGTGCTGGGCGCGCTGATCCTGGTGCTGATCGCGCCGGTGCTGCTCGCCATCTGGATCGGCGTCAAGCTGAGCTCGCCCGGCCCGGCCATCTTCAAGCAGCGCCGCAACGGCCTGGACGGCGGCGAGATCATCGTCTACAAGTTTCGCTCCATGAAGGCGCAGGACAACGGCCCGGTGGTGCGGCAGGCGACGAAGGACGACCCGCGCATCACGCGCTTCGGGGCGTTCATCCGGCGCACCTCGCTCGACGAGCTGCCGCAGTTCATCAACGTGTTGCAGGGCCGCATGAGCATCGTCGGACCGCGCCCGCACGCGGTCGCGCACAACGAAGAGTACCGTCGGCTGATCAAGGCCTACATGGTGCGC
>JANXVK010000062.1 GCA_025351675.1 Rhizobacter sp. | reverse complement strand
GCCGCCCACCTGCATGCCCTGCACGCCTTCATCCCAGCCCTTGATGACCTGGCCGCCACCGAGGCCGAACCCGAACGGGTCGTTGCGGTCCTTGCTCGAATCGAACTTCGCGCTCTTGATGCCGTCGTTGTAGAGCCAGCCGGTGTAGTGGACTGACACATGCTGGCCGGCTTTGGCGACAGCGCCTTCGCCGACGTTGGTGTCTTCGTACTGGAGGCCGGATTCGGTGGTGACCATGATGCGCTCTCAAAGATGGTTGAACGGAGGTTGCCATCATGCCAGCGCCAGCGCTCGGAAGCGCAGGCGGATATCTGGTATGGCGGTCAGCGGTCAGCGGTCGCGCCAGCGTGCGCACCACGTTGATGCGGCGTCGGCCAGCCACGCCGGTGCGTTGTCGCCTGCGGCGTCGATGCCGAGCACCGTCCCTGCCGTGCGCAGTGCGGCCAACGGATCTTCGGCGGCGACTGGTGTCGCGCCGTTTTGCTTCGAGAGCTTCTCGCCGTCGGCGCCGGGCACGAGCGGCGTGTGCAGGTAGCGCGGTGTCGGCAGCCCGAGCACGCGCTGCAGGTGGATCTGGCGCGGCGTGTTGTCGGCCAGATCTTCACCACGCACGACATGGGTGACGCCTTGCGATGCGTCGTCGACGACGACCGCGAGCTGGTACGCCCACAGGCCATCGGCGCGTTTCAGCACGAAGTCACCGACGGCTGCGCTGACGTTCTGGTGCTGCGCGCCCAAGCGGCGATCGTGCCAATCGATCAGCAACGGCGCGGCCGTCACCCCGATCGACGGTGTGGCGAGCAGCCGCATCGCGCGCGCCGGCTTGCCGTGCAGCCCCGCGCGGCAGGTGCCGGGATAGACGAGATCACCATGCCGCTCGCGCGTGAGCCCGCACTGCGCGAGCGCCTGAGCGATGTCGGCACGGGTGCAGCCGCACGGATAGGCCCAGCCCTCGGCGACGAGCTGCGCGAGCGCCGCCTCGTACTGCGCATCTCGCGCCGATTGCCAGACCGGCGGTTCGTCCGGCACGAGCCCGAACGCCGCGAGCTGCGCCAGGATCACCCGATCGGCGCCCGGCACGCAGCGCGGCCTGTCCACATCCTCGATGCGCACCAGCCAGCGCCCGCCGTGCGCGCGCGCGTCGAGCCACGATGCGAGCGCGGCGACCAGCGAGCCGGCGTGCAGCAAGCCGGTCGGCGAGGGCGCAAAGCGGCCGACGTAGGTCATGACGGCAGCGCGCGAACTCACATCCCGGCCATCGGCGCCATGCTGTGGCGTTCGAGCAGCGCCTGGCGCGTCGTCGCGCTGTCGAGTTGCGCCAACCACCAGCGCAGCGCCAGGCCGAGTTGCGGTTTGCGACCAGCGCCCGGCGCGCTGCCATCCGGCACGCGCCAGGCGTAGCCGAGCCGGCCGATGCTGTTGGCGCGCTGGACCGGCTTGATCACGAGCCGACCGGCCGCGATGTGCTCGCGCACCATCGGCTCGGGCACGAAGCCGCAGCCCATGCAGCGCAGCAGAGCCTCGATCTTCAGCTGCATGCTGCTGACGGTCAGCACCTCCTGCCCCGGCAGCAGGTTGAGGGTGGCGGGCGCCATGCGCTGCGCCGAGTCGGCGACGGCGACGGCGCGGTGGCGCAGCAGCTCGGCGTCGCTGAGCGGCTGCGTCATCGCGGCCAGCGGATGGTGCGGCGCGATCGCGAACACGAACGGCAGTTGCCCGAGCTCCTTGATCTGCACGCCGGGCATCGAGGTGCGGTCCATCGCGACGCCGATCGTCAGGTCGACCTGGCCCGACGCGAGTGCCTCCCAAGTGCCGGTGAGCACCTCGGTGCGCAGGCGCAAGCGCGTGCCGGGCGGCCCGTGCGCGCCGGCGTCGTCGATCGCGGCGCCGGCGCGCGAAGGCGCACGGGTTGCCGCGTCAGGGCGAGGCGTGGCGACCTGCGACGACGCGCACAGCGAGTAGAACGATTCGCACAGCTCGAACATCGTCAGCCGCGAGATCACGCCGTCGACCGCGATGCTGAGCTGCGTCTCCCAGCCGGTCGCGACGCGCTTGACCCGGTTCGCGACGGCGTCCATCTGGTCGAGCAGGCGTCGCCCTTCGTTCAGCAACTCGGTGCCGGCGGCGGTGAGCTGCGCCTGGCGCGAGCGGCGGTCGAACAGCAGCACGTCGAGCGCGTCTTCCAGCTGCCGCACGCTGTAGGTCAGCGACGACGGCACCTTGCCGAGCTCACGCGCCGCCGCGGCGAAGCTGCCGGTGCGGGCGATGACATCCATCATCGTCAAGGCGTCGGGCGTGAGTACGTTGCGGCTGTCGGTCATGGGCGATTCGCGCGTGAAATGTCGTTCATCTTATTTGAACGGTCACTTCAACGCACGGCGGTGGGTCGGAGCAGGTGCGCGACCTACATTCGTTCTCAACGAAAGGAACGACACATGAACACCGTTCGCAAGTCCACCGACCGCGGCCATGCCGATCACGGCTGGCTCAAGAGCGTCCACAGTTTTTCGTTCGCCGACTACCACGACCCGAAGCACATGGGATTCGGCAACCTGCGGGTGATCAACGAAGACCGGATCGCCCCGGGCACCGGCTTCGGCACGCACGGGCATCGCGACATGGAGATCGTCAGCTACGTGCTCTCGGGCGAGCTGGCGCACAAGGATTCGATGGGCAACGGGGGCGAAGGTGCGGTTGTCAGCGGCGTGATCAAGCCCGGCGACGTGCAGCGCATGAGCGCCGGCCGCGGCGTGCGCCACAGCGAGTTCAACCACGCGCCGAACGACACCACGCACTTCCTCCAGATCTGGATCGAGCCGAGCGAGCGCGGTATCGAGGCCGGCTACGAGCAGAAGCACTTCGATGCCGAATCGAAGCGCGGCACGCTGCGCCTGGTCGCCTCACCCGATGGCCGCGACGGCTCGGTGACGATCCACGCCGATGCGGCAATCTACAGCGGGCTGTTCGATGGCGCGCAGCAGCTGACACGTACGCTCGACCCGAAGCGCAAGACCTATGTGCATGTGGTGCGCGGCAGCGTCGCGGTCAACGGCCAAGCGCTGCAGGGCGGCGACGCGCTGCTGATCGAGCACGAATCCGAACTGTCGATCGATCATGCCAGCGAGGCCGAAGTGCTCGTGTTCGATCTGCACTGAACGCCGCTGAATCCCGATTCCCCTTCAATATTTTTGTTCACGACTCCAAGGAAATACCATGCTCAACAACCTGCAAAACCCGCTGGCCTTGGTCGGCCGCATCCTGCTCGCGCTGATCTTCATCACCTCGGGCTTCAGCAAGATCGGCGGCTTCGACGGCACGGTCGGCTACATCGCGTCGAAGGGCCTGCCGATGGCATCGGTGATCGCGGCGCTGGCCATCCTCGTCGAACTCGGCGGCGGCCTCGCGGTCGCGGTCGGCTTCATGACGCGCTGGGCCGCACTCGCGCTCGCGGCGTTCAGCCTGCTGGCGGCCTTCATCTTCCACGCCTACTGGGGCGTGCCGGCCGACCAAGTGATGGGCCAGCAGATCAACTTCTGGAAGAACATCTCGATCGCCGGTGGCTTCCTCGTGCTTGCCGCGTTCGGCGCCGGTGCGATCAGCATCGACGCGAAGCGCGGCCGCTGATCCGCGGTTGAGCGCGCATCGCGCGCGGGCAGCGGCCCGCGCCTTGCTACATTCGCGTCCATGGAAGCGATGTTCAAGGTACTGACGCTGCTGCCCTGGCTCGACTGGGTGGCGGTCGTCGTGTTCTTCACGAGCTGGACCGGCTACGCGTATTTTTCCCGCCACGGCGCCGGCCAGCACCGCTCGGTGCTGGCCGCGACGAATGCGGTGCGGCGCCAGTGGATGCTGCAGACCACCTACCGCGAGGTGCGCGTGATCGATGGCGTGGTGCTGCAGAACCTGTCGACCAGCCCGTCGTTCTTCGCGTCGACGACGATCCTGATCATCGGCGGCCTGCTCGCGGTGCTCGGCACCGACAAGGCGACCGAACTCGTGCGCGAACTGCCGTTCGCGGCGCGCACCAGCACGCTGATCTTCGACATGAAGCTGATCCTGCTTGTCGGCATCTTCGTCTATGCGTTCTTCCGGTTCACCTGGTCGATGCGGCAATACACCTTCGGCGCGCTGCTGGTCGCGGCGGCGCCGGAGGCCGAGCGTTTCATCACCGAGGGTCTGTCGCGCGAGGCGTTCGCCGACAAGGCCGGGCGCGTCGTCGGCCTCGCCGCCGAGACCTTCAACGACGGCCTGCGCGGCTACTACTTCGCGTTCGCGGCAATCGGCTGGTTCTTCTCGCCGGTGATCTACATGCTCGCCACGCTCGGTGTCGTGACGATCCTGTACCAGCGCGAGTTCCGCTCCGAGGTGCTGGCTGTGCTGACCTCTTGAAGCGCGCCGCCCGAGCGCCGGGCCGCTCCAAGCCGGGCGGCATCCCCGCGGGGGATCGGCCGCGTACCCGTGGCCGAGGGATTGTCATCTTGCCAGCCGCACGCCGCTGAACTGCCATTGCGCGTCGGTCGGGAAGAAGTTGCGGTAGCTCGCGCGGACATGGCCCGCGGGCGTCGCGCAGGAGCCGCCGCGCAGCACGTACTGGTTGCTCATGAACTTGCTGTTGTATTCACCGACCGCACCGGGCAGGGCGCGGTAGCCGGGGTAGGCGCTGTAGCTCGACTGGGTCCATTCCCAGACATCGCCGAACATCTGCACCGGCTCGTCGGCGGATTCGTCTTCGGCCGGCAGCGGGTGGAACGCGCCGCGGTCGGCGAAGTTCGGCCGGCCGTGCGTGCGCAACTGCCGCGCGGCGTGCTCCCACTCCACCTCGGTCGGCAGCCGCGCGCCGGCCCAGCGCGCGTAGGCGTCGGCCTCGAAACAGCTCAGGTGGCACACCGGCGTGCGCGGATCGATCTCGACCACGCCTTGCAAGGTGTGGTTCATCCACGTGGCGTCGATCTGGTGCCAGTACAGCGGCGCCGTGCGCTGCCCGCTGCACACCCAGTCCCAGCCCATCGAGAGCCAGAGCTCGGGGCACCGGTAGCCACCGTCGTCGATGAACGCGAGGTACTCACCGTAGTTGACCGGCCGCGAGGCGATCTCGAACGGTGCGGCGTAGACGCCATGCCGCGGCGTCTCGTTGTCGAAGCAAAACCCACCGTCGACCTCCGCGTCGAAGCCGTGCTCGATCAGCCCGCCCGACTGCGCGAACCAGCGCAGCGGCTGCGCGCGCACGCTCGTCATCGGCCAGCGCTTCGCGTAGGCGGCGTGCGTCGGGTTGAAGCTCAGTGCGTGCTTGATGTCGGTCAGCAGCAGTTCCTGGTGCTGCTGCTCGTGGTGCAGGCCGAGCGTGACGAGGTCGGCGAGTGCTGCGTCGTCGCGGCGCGAATGGAGCAAACGCTGCATCCGGTCGTCGACCGTCGCGCGGTAGCACTTCACCTCGGCCAGCGTCGGCCGCGTGATCAGGCCGCGCTGCGCGCGCGGATGCATCTCGCCGACGCCTTGGTAGTAGCTGTTGAACAGCACGCGAAAGCTCGCGTCGAAGGGCTTGAAGCCGGCTTCGTTCGGTTCGAGGATGAAGGTCTCGAAGAACCAGGTGATGTGCGCGAGGTGCCACTTGGCGGGGCTCGCGTCGGGCATCGACTGAACTTGGCAGTCTTCCGTCGTCAGTGGTGCGGCGAGATCGAGCGTCGTTTGCCGGATCGCGGCATAGGCTTTGGCCAAGTCGCCCGGACGCAGGGCTGCGGGAGCGGGCCGG
>JANXVK010000022.1 GCA_025351675.1 Rhizobacter sp. | reverse complement strand
CAGCCAGTCGATCGCGAACGTCAGCAGCGCCGGCGTCAGCAGCAGCAGGCCGACGACCGCGCCGCGCTGGAAGTCCTGCTGCCCGATCACGAGCTTGAACACGTCGGTGGCGAGCATGTTGAAGTTGCCGCCGATCACCTTCGGGATGCCGAAGTCGGTCATCACCAGCGTGAACGCGACCAGCGCGGCCGAGATCAGCCCGTACTTCGCGCCCGGCAAGGTGATCGTGAAGAACTTGCGGCGCGTGCTCGTGCCCAGCGCATCGGCGGCCTCGTACAGGCGCGCGTCGGCCAGCGACAGCGCGGTGATCAGGATCATCAGCGCGTGCGGAAACACCGCGAAGCATTCGGCCATCACGATGCCCGGCGCGCCGTAGATGTTCTCGAAGCCGAAGGCCCGGATCACGCCGAGCAGCGCGCCCTGGTTGCCGAACCAGTAGATCAGCGAGATCGCCGACAGCAGCGACGGCGCCAGCAACGGCACCAGCGCGATCGTGCGCAAGGTGCCCTTCAGCGGCATGCAGCTGCGCGACAGCGCGTACGCGAAACCGAAACTCAGCGGCAGCACGATCAAGGTCACCAGCACCGAGACCCAGACACTGTTCCACAGCGAGGTCAGCAGCGACGGCGTGGCAAGGTAGCCGGTGAAGTTGATCAGCCCGACGAACGCACCATCGGCGTTCTGCAGCGACTTGACCAGGATGCTCGCCAGCGGCAGCGCCAGAAACGCGACCAGCGCGAGCGCGATGAACAACATCACGGCGTGCGCGATGCGATCGGTCCAGTGCGCGCGCTGGTGCAGCGCGGGAGCGCCGGGAGTCAGTGGCAAGACCGCCGACATCCGCGCCCTATGCCGAAGCAGACGCAGCAACAGAAGCCGGCGCCGACACGAACGCGCGCAGCCGTTCGGCGCGCAGCGCGAAGCGCAACGTCGTGCCTTCGCGCACGTCAAAATCGCGCATCTGGTTCAGCGAGAACTGCAGGTGGATCGGTTGCTCGGGCAGGCCTTCGACCTGCATCTCGGCGAGGCAGTTGCCACCGAGAAAGTCGACCCGCCGCACAGTGCCGACGCACTGGTGCGGGTGCTCGCCGGTCAGGCCTTCGAGCACGCGGTCTTCGGGACGCAGGTAGAGCGTGAAGGCCGAGCCCGGTGCCAGCTCCGCGCCCCAGCTCGGCAACCACGGCAGATGCAGGTGGCCGCAGCGCAGCATCCCCTCGCCTTCGGCCACCGCAGCGAGCCGATTCACCTTGCCGACGAAATCGGCGACGAACGCGGTCGCCGGCTCGCTGTAGACCTCTTGCGGCGTGCCGACCTGCTCGATCACGCCGTGGTTCATCACGACGATCCGGTCGGCCACCGACAGCGCTTCTTCCTGATCGTGCGTGACCATGATCGTCGTCACGCCGAGCTTGTTCTGCAGCGAGCGGATCTCGTGCCGCAGCCGCACGCGCTCCAGCGCGTCGAGCGCCGACAAGGGTTCATCAAGCAGCAGCAGCCCCGGCTTCGTCGCCAGCGCCCGGGCCAGCGCGATGCGCTGCTGCTGGCCTCCCGACAACTGTGCCGGGTACTTGACGCCGCTGCCCGGCAGGCCGACCAGCTTGAGCAACTCCTCGACCCGCTCGCGCGTCGCGGCGCGCGGCTGCTTGCGGTTGACCAGGCCGTAGGCGACGTTGTCGGCCACCGTCAGGTTCGGGAACAGCGCGTACGACTGGAACACGATGCCGTAATCGCGCTGCGCCGGCGGCAGCACCGAGATGTCGCGCTCGCCTTGGCGGATGCTGCCGGCGGTCTGAGTCTCGAGCCCGGCGATGATGCGCAACAGCGTCGTCTTGCCGCAGCCCGAGGGCCCGAGAAAGCAAACGAACTCGCCCTTCTCGATCACGAGGTGGATGTCGCGCAGCGCCTGAAAAGAACCGAAATTCTTCCGGATTCCCTCCAGACGCAGGTAGTCGGCCATCGAGCGCAGGCCTATTTCTTCAGTTCTGATTTCGCGTCGTAGCGCTTGTTCCACTCGGCCAGCACGCGCTCGCGGTTCGCGGCCGTCGTCGCGAAGTCCATCTTCACCAAGCGCTTCTCGTAGTCGACCGGCACATTCTTCAACGGCTCGGCCACGCCCGGGATCGCGGTGATCGCGAAGTTCTTGCCGTAGAGCTTCATCGCGTCCTTGCTCGAAGCCCAGTCGGCGAGCTTCTTCGCGGCGTCGAGCTTCTTGGTGCCGGCATGGATCGCGAAGGCCTCCAGGTCCCAGCCCAGGCCTTCCTTCGGGAAGATCAGGTCGATCGGTGCGCCCTTGGCCTTGTTGGTGTTGCCGCGGTACTCGAACGAGATGCCCATCACGTACTCGCCGGTCGCCGCCATGTTGCAGGGCTTGGAGCCGGAGTGCGTGTACTGCGCGATGTTCTCGTGCAGTGCGTCCATGTACTTCCAGCCGCCGCCCTTGCCGTTGTCGTCGCCCCACAAGGTCAGCCAGGCCGACACATCGAAGAAACCGGTGCCCGACGAGGCCGGGTTCGGCATGACGATCTGGCCTTTGTAGATCGGCTTGGTCATGTCCTTCCAGGTCTCGGGCTTCGGCAGGCCCTTCTTCTGCGCCTCGACGGTGTTGAAGCAGACGGTCGCGCCCCACACGTCCATGCCGAACCAGGCCGGCGGGTTCTTCTTGTCGCGGTACTGGCTCATGATCGCGTCGAGATTCAGCGGCGCGTACGGGATGAGCATGCCTTGCTTGTCGAGCAGTGCGAGGCTCGACGCGGCCACGCCCATCACGACGTCGGCCTGCGGGTTCGCCTTCTCGGCGAGCAGCTTCGCGGTGATTACGCCGGTCGAGTCGCGCACCCACTTGATCTCGATCGTCGGGTTGTCCTTCACGAAGCCGGACTCGTAGGCCTTCAGCTGGTCGGTCTCGAGCGCGGTGTAGACGGTGAGCTGCGTCTTCTGTGCGAATGCGCCGGTGGTGGCGAGCAGGGCCAGCGCAGCGAGCACCGGCTTGATGGAACCCAGATTCATGCTTATCTCCTGACGAAGAAGTCTTGGCGAGGCGGATGAGGAACGGCGGAAAGGGCAAGCCGCGTGCGCGAGTCGAAACAAAAGGTCACGTCGCTGGGCAGGCAGTCTAGGGGGGCGCTCAAACTGTCGTCAACTGTTTCTTGAAAATTGTTGACAATAAACATTGGCTGTCATCTACTTGTCACCCATGAGCGCTACCGTTGTGCCCCACCCGACGATCACCTTGCTGCAGACGAGCTCGCTGACGAGCGTCGTGCAGAGTGAACTCGAGCGAATGATTCTCTCCGGCGAGCTCGCCCCGGGCGCGAAGCTGACCGAGACGGCGCTCGCTACCCGCCTCGGCGTTTCGCGCGGGCCGCTGCGCGAGGCGTTTCGCATGCTCGAAGAAGCCGGGCTGGTGCGCACCGAAAAGAACCGCGGCGTGTTTGTGCGCGACTTGCCCGTCAACGAGGCGGTCGAGATCTTCGACCTGCGCGCCGCAATTGACGAGCTCGTCGGCCGGCGCCTCGCCGAGCACATCACGCCGCCGCAGCTGAAAGAGATTCGCGGCCTCGTCGACCAGATGGAACAGGCGGTGAAGGCGAAGGACGCTTACCGCTACCACCTGCTGAACCTGAAGTTCCATGACCGGCTGGTCGAGCTGGCCGGCAACAGCAAGCTGACCGCGATCTACCGCAAGCTGATCAAGGAGCTGAGCCTGTTCCGCCGCCTGAACCTGGCCGACGGCTGGCTGATGCCGATCTCGGCCAACGAACACCGCCAGATCGTCAAGGCGATCGCCTCGGGCGACCCACAGGCCGCGGGCAAGGCGATGTTCGACCATGTGATCGAGAGCAAGGAACGCACGATCAAAAACAACCTGCGCCAGCAACAGGCCCACCCAATCGAGGCCGCCCCCGCCAAGGGGCGCGCGCTGGAGAAAAGCACCACATGATGATCAACGTCAACAACCGAAGTTACGCGCCGCCGAAGCAACCCACCGTCGTCGTCTGCGTCGACGGCTGCGAGCCCGACTACATCGCGCAGGCCGTGGCACACGGCAAGATGCCGTGGCTCGAGCGCGTGCTCGCCGAAGGCACGGTGCTGGTCGCCGACTGCGTGATCCCGAGCTTCACGAACCCGAACAACCTGTCGATCGTGACCGGCGCCCCGCCCTCGGTGCACGGCATCTGCGGCAACTACCTGTTCGACGTGGCGAGCGGCACCGAAGTGATGATGAACGATCCGAAGTGGCTGCGCGCGCCGACGCTGCTGGCCACACTCGCCGAGGCCGGCGCGTCGGTCGCGGTCGTCACCGCGAAAGACAAGCTGCGCAAGCTGCTCGGCCACAAGATGACCGGTATCTGCTTCTCCGCCGAGAAGGCCGATGAAGTGACGCTGGCCGAGAACGGCATCGACGACGTGCTCCATCTGGTCGGCATGCCGGTGCCATCGGTCTACAGCGCCGAGCTGTCGGAGTTCGTGTTCGCGGCCGGGGTGAAGCTGATGCAGCAGCAGAAGTCCGACGTGATGTACCTCTCGACCACCGACTACGTGCAGCACAAGCATGCGCCCGGCACGGCAGGTGCCGACGCGTTCTACGCGATGATGGACAAGTATTTGGGGCAACTCGACGCACTCGGCTGCGTGATTGCGCTGACCGCCGACCACGGCATGAACGCGAAGACGCGCATGGACGCGCAGCCCGACGTGATCTACCTCCAGGACGTGCTCGACACCTGGCTCGGTGCGGCCAAGGCGCGGGTGATCTTGCCGATCACCGATCCGTATGTGGTTCACCACGGTGCGTTGGGCTCTTTCGCCACCGTGTATTTTCCCGACGACGTCGACCAAACGGCATTGCTCGAGCGCATCGCGTCGCAGCGCGGCATCGAGGCAGCGCTGACCCGCGCCGAAGCCGCCGAGCGCTTCGAGTTGCCGGCCGACCGCATCGGCGATATCGTCGTCGTCTCCGAGCGCTTCACCGTCATCGGCACCGCCGCCGCGCGCCACGACCTGAGCGCGCTCGACGCACCGCTGCGCTCGCACGGCGGCGTCTCGGAGCAGCGCGTGCCGCTCATCCTGAACCGCAAGATCGACGGCCTGGACCCGAACCGCCGCTGGCGCAATTTCGACGCCTTCGATCTCGCCCTGAATTACGCGCAGTGAGCATCCGCATGAGCGACACCATCAAGAACTGGGGCATGCGGATTGCCGGCGAGAAGGTCGGCACGGACCGCACCGGCGACCGCTGCATTCAAGTTTTCAATCCGTTCACCAACGCGTGCATCGCGAGCGTGCCGAAGGCGAGCCTCGCCGAGGTCAGGAACGCGTTCGCGATCGCGCACGCTTACAAGCCGAAACTCACGCGCTTCGAGCGCGCCAACATCCTGAACAAGACGGCGGTGCTGGTGCGCGAGCGCAGCACGCAGATCGCGGCGCTGATCAGCGCCGAGTCGGGCCTCAGCATCAAGGACGCGACCTACGAGGCCGGCCGCGTCGCCGACGTGCTGGTTTTCGGCGCCAACGAGTGTCTGAAGGACGACGGCCAGATCTTCTCGTGCGACCTCACGCCGCACGGCAAGAAGCGCCGCGTTTACACGCAGCGCGATCCGCTGCTCGGCGTCATCACCGCGATCACGCCGTTCAACCACCCGATGAACCAGGTTGCGCACAAGATCGTGCCGAGCATCGCGACAAACAATCGGATGGTGCTCAAACCTTCCGAGAAAGTGCCGCTCTCGGCCCTGCTCTTCGCCGATCTGCTGTACGAAGCGGGCTTGCCGCCCGAGATGCTCTCGGTCGTCACCGGCTCGCCCGCCGAGATCGCCGACGAGCTGATCACGAACCCGCTGGTCGACCTCGTCACATTCACCGGCGGCGTCGCTATCGGCAAGACCATCGCCGCCAAGGCAGGCTACAAGCGCATGGTGCTGGAGCTCGGCGGCAACGATCCGATCATCGTGATGGAAGACGCCGATCTGGATGAAGCCTCGACCTTGGCGGTGCAGGGCTCGTACAAGAACTCGGGCCAGCGCTGCACGGCGGTGAAGCGCCTGCTGGTGCACGAAGCGGTCGCCGCGACCTTCACCGACCTCGTGGTCGAGAAGACCAGGGCCTGGCGCTTCGGTGACCCGAGCGATGCGACCGTCGAGATGGGCACGGTGATCGACGAGGAGGCAGCGCGGCTGTTCGAGTCGCGCGTCAACGAGGCCGTATCGCAAGGCGCGCGGCTGCTGGTCGGCAACCAGCGCGACGGCGCGCTGTACGCGCCGACCGTGATCGACCGCGTGCGGCCGGAGATGACGGTCGCGCTGCAGGAGACCTTCGGCCCGGTCTCGCCGATCATCACGTTCGCGAACATCGACGAGGCGATCGCGATCTCGAACGGCACCGCTTATGGCTTGTCGTCGGCGGTCTGCACGAACCGGCTCGACTACATCAGCCGCTTCGTCTCCGAACTGCAGGTGGGCACCGTCAACGTGCGCGAGGTGCCGGGCTACCGGCTCGAACTCACGCCGTTCGGCGGCATCAAGGATTCGGGTCTGGGCTACAAGGAAGGTGTGCAGGAAGCCATGAAGAGCTTCACCAACACCAAGACCTACTCGCTGCCCTGGGTCTGACCTACCCCGACCGCACAAGACTGCGCACAGAACAGGAAAGGCCTTCCCGACCCGATGATCCATCTGCTGAATCTGCTTGCGGCGATCGCGCTGCTCGTCTGGGGCACGAACATCGTGCGCACCGGCGTCATCCGGATCTTCGGCGAGAACCTGCGCAAGGTGCTCGCGAGCAGCCTGAGCAACCGCTTCAAGTCGATGCTCGCGGGTCTGGCGGTGACCGGTCTGGTGCAATCGAGCACGGCGACCGCGGTGATCATCTCGTCGTTCGTCGGCAGCGGCCTGGTTGGTATGGGCGCGGGCTTGGCAGTGATGCTGGGCGCCGAGATCGGCACCAGCCTGATGGCGGTGTTGTTCTCGTTCGATCTGTCGTGGCTCTCGCCGCTGCTGATATTCAGCGGCGTGGTGCTGTTCATCTCGAACGGCAAGAGCACCTCGGGGCGCATGGGGCAGATCGCGATCGGCTTCGGCCTGATCACCCTCGGCCTGCAGCTGATCGTCGCAGCGACGGCGCCGATGATCGCCTCGCCGGTCATTCGCGGTTTGATCGTCGGGCTGCCGAACGATATCTTCCTCGACATCATCGTCGGCGCGCTGCTGACGATGGCCTGCTACTCCAGCCTCGCCTTTGTGCTGCTGACAGCCACGCTCGCAGCCTCGGGCATCCTGCCGGTCACGGTGGCGCTCGGGCTGGTGCTGGGTGCGAACCTGGGCAGCGGCATGCTCGCGATGCTGACGAGTTCCGGCCCGCCGACCCTGCGCTTGCGCCTGCCGCTCGGCAGCCTGCTGTTCAAGCTCGCCGGCTGCGCGATCGCGATTCCGTTGCTGCCGCAGATCCACGTGCTGCTGCAGAACCAGCTCTCGAGCGTGCACGCACAGGTGATCGCGTTCCATCTCGGCTTCAACGTGATCCGCGCGGCGCTGTTCATCGGCTTCACCGGCCCGATGGCGCGGCTGGTCGAGAAGCTGCTGCCCGCGCCGCCCTCGCCCGCTGGCTCGACGCGGCCACGCCACCTCGACCCTTCGGCCCTGCACACGCCCTCGCTCGCGATCAGTTGCGCCGCGCGCGAGGCGCTGCACCAAGCCGATGTGGTCGAGACGATGTTGAACGGCATCCTGCCGGTGCTGCGCGACAACGACCTGGTACTTGCCGAGCAGCTGCGCAAGATGGACGACACGGTCGACGAGCTCTACTCGGCGATCAAGTTCTACCTCACGCAGATCTCGCGCGAAGCGCTGTCGGAAGACGAAGGCCGGCGCTGGACCGACATCGTCTCGTTCACGATCAACATGGAACAGATCGGCGACATCATCGAGCGGGTCATTCAGGACATCGAGGACAAGAAGATTCGCAAGAACCGACGCTTCTCGGACGCCGGCATGGCCGAGATCGTGCACCTGCACGAGCGGCTGACCGCGAACCTGCGGTTGGGCATGAGCGTGTTCCTCGACGGTCACCTGCGTGACGCGAAAAAGCTGCACGAAGAGAAGGCGCGCTTCCGCGACCTGGAACACGAGTACGCCGCGACCCACATCGCGCGGCTGCAGAACAACACCGCGCAGAGCATCGAGACCAGTTCGCTCCACATCGACCTGATCAGCGACCTGAAGCGCATCAACTCGCACATCTGCTCGATCGCCTACCCGATCCTCGAATCGGCCGGCGCGCTGACGAAGACGCGCATCCGCAACTCGCAGCACGGTGCCCTCACCGGCCCCGAAGACCCGATCACCTGAACCACCACGACACGCGCATGCTCAGCCTGACCGACATCGAACTGCTCTTCGCCCGCCACGGTGCCAGCCAGTACAGCGGCGAGCCGGTCACGCAGCTCGAACATGCGTTGCAGACGGCGCATCTGGCCGAGCAATCGGGGGCCGACGATGCGCTCGTGACCGCGTGCCTGCTGCACGACCTCGGCCACCTGCTGAACGATCAGGGCCGTGGTTTCGACGACACACCCTCGCTGCGCGGCGTCGACGACACGCACCAGTATTTCGCGCTGCCGTTTCTGCGCGGCCTGTTCCCCGACGCGGTGCTCGATGCGATCAAGCTGCATGTCGACGCGAAGCGCTACCTGTGCCAGGTCAACGCCGGCTACTTTGCCAAGCTGTCGGAGGACTCGAAACGCAGCCTCGCGTTGCAGGGTGGCGTGTTCGGCGTGGCGCAGGCGGCCACGTTCCTCAGCCAGAGCGGCGCGCGCGACGCGGTGATGCTGCGACAGTGGGACGATCTCGCGAAGCAGGCCGAGCTGGTCACGCCATCGCTGGCGCATTTCCTGGGGCGCGCCGAACGCTGCCGAGTCAAGCAGACCGACGCGACGATCGCATGACGCTGAGCTGGCCGATCGTCGGGATCGTGCTGTGTGCGGCGCTGCTCCACGCATCATGGAACGCGATGATCAAGTCGGGTGGCGACAAGGCGGCCGACACGGCGCTCATGACGATTGCCGGCGCGGTGATCTCGCTGCCGTTCCTGGTGTGGATCGGCTTGCCGAGCGTCAGCGCGTGGCCCTGGATCCTCGCCTCGCTGGTCATCCATGTCGGCTACTACATCGCGCTGGTCGAGGCCTACGAACATGGCGACCTCGGGCTGACCTACCCGATCATGCGCGGCTTCGCGCCGCTGCTGATCGCGCTCGGCAGCAGCGCGTTCATCGGCGAGGTGCCGAGCGCCGCGTCGTGGGTCGGTATCGTGGGGATCACGGCAGGCGTGGCGCTGGTCGGCCTGGCGCACCCGGGCGAGGCGCTGCACCACCGCCGCGCGCTGCTGTTCGCGTTCTGCAACGCCGCGCTGATCGCAATCTACACGACGGTCGACGCCATCGGCGTGCGCACCGCCGGTGGCGCCGCGCGCTACGTGCTGCTGCTGTTCGTGACCGACGCGTTCCTCTACCCGACGCTCGTCTGGTGGCGGCGCAGCGCGGCCGAGCGCACCGAACTACTCGCCTACGCGCGCCGGCGCTGGCCGCTGGCCGCCCTCGGCGGCGGTGCGTCGATCGGCGCCTACGGCATCGCGCTGTGGGCGATGACGCGCGCGCCGGTCGCGTCGATCGCCGCGCTGCGCGAGACCTCGGTGTTGTTCGCTGCGGTGCTCGGCACCGTGCTGTTGAAAGAGCGTTTTGGCCTGCAACGCGCGATCGGCACCGGCGTGATCGTCGCCGGCGTGATGGCGCTGCGCTTTGGATGAAATGACGACTCCAAGACGCCTGCGGCGTCGCCCCCCGAGGGGAGTTCGGGCCGCCGAGGTCCACGAGGTGGGCCCGTTCGTGTCCCATGGCGGCCCGGCGCT
>JANXVK010000658.1 GCA_025351675.1 Rhizobacter sp. | reverse complement strand
TCGATCGGCTCGGCGCGCCCGAGCTGGCTGTCGCCGCTCGTGAGGTTCACGACCGAGCCGCCCATCTGGTACATGCCGGCCTCGAAGCTCACGCGGGTGCGCGTGCTGGCCTTCTCGAAGATCATCGCCAGGGTGCGGTCGACCAGCGGCGTGTACTTCTCGTAGTTCTTGAAGCGCGTTTTGATCGTCGCGGCACGCTCGAACAGGTAGGTGTACTCCTCGGCGCGAAGGTCCTTGAACTGCAGGTAGTGTTTGATCAGGCCCATGCCGGGCTTCATGGAGCGCTTGTTTTCGGGAGCGGTTCGGCCAGGAAGCCCTTGATGATCGGGCACAGGATCGCGACGATCCGGGCCGCCTCATCGGCGCTCAGGATCAACGGCGGCACCAGGCGGATGACCTTGTCGGCGGTGACGCTGAGCATCAACCCCGCCTCGCAGGCGCGGTTCAGGATCACGCCGCAGGGGCGGTCGAGTTCGATCCCGATCATCAGCCCCTGACCGCGGATGTCGGCCACGCCCGCCACGCCTTCGAGTTCTCGCTTCAGACCGCCCATCAGCGCGGCGCCCACGGTTGCTGCATTCGCGAGCAAGCCTTCTTCTTCCATGATGCGGATCGTTTCGACCCCCGCGCGCATCGCCAGCGGGTTGCCGCCGAACGTGGTGCCGTGGTTGCCCGGCCCGAACACGTTCGCCGCCTTCGGCCCGCAGACGATCGCGCCGACCGGCACGCCCGAGCCCAGGCCCTTCGCGAGCGGCATCACGTCGGGCGTGATGCCGGCCCACTGGTGCGCGAACCACTTGCCGGTTCGGCCCATGCCGCACTGCACCTCGTCGAGCATCAGCAGCCAGCCGTTGGCATCGCAGATGCGGCGCACTTCCTGCAGGTACTGAATCGTCGCCGGGCGGATGCCGCCTTCGCCCTGGATCACTTCGAGGAACACCGCGACCACGTTCTTGTTCGTCGCCGCGACCTGCTCGATCGCAGCTGCGTCGTTCAGCGGCACGCGCACGAAGCCCTCGACCAGAGGGCCGAAACCGGCCTGCACCTTCGGGTTGCCGGTGGCCGAGAGCGTCGCGATCGAGCGGCCGTGGAATGCGGCCTCGTAGACGACGATCTCGGGGCGATCGATGCCCTTGTCATGCCCGAACTTGCGCGCGATCTTCAACGCGGCCTCGTTTGCTTCGAGGCCGGTGCTGCAGAAGAACACGTTGGTCAGCCCCGAGAGCTCGCACAGCTTGGCGGCAAGCTGCTCCTGAAGCGGCACGAGGTAGTAGTTCGAGCTGTGGATGATCTTGCTGATTTGATCGGTCAGCGCGGGCACCAGCTTCGGGTGTGCGTGGCCGAGCGTGTTGACCGCGATGCCGCCCAGACCGTCGAGGTACTTTCTGCCCTCGGTGTCCCAGAGCCAGCAGCCTCGGCCGTGCGACAGCGCCACCGGCAAGCGGCCGTAGGTCTTCATCACATGGGGTTCGGGGGAGGCGGGCAGCTTGTCCGGGGCATTCATCGTCGGGTCACTCCGAAAAGGGAAAAGAGTGAGCGGGCCTGCGCATGTCCGACGACGCACGCAACC
Organism: Rhizobacter sp.; assembly: GCA_025351675.1. Lineage (GTDB taxonomy): Bacteria > Pseudomonadota > Gammaproteobacteria > Burkholderiales > Burkholderiaceae_C > LMDS01. The sequence goes on along the minus strand of JANXVK010000658.1, from coordinate 11,358 downwards.
CGCTCCGGGCGAATTCTAAATCCGCCCCGTGAAATGCCGAAGAACAGTGGATGCAAGCTCAGCCCATCGGCACGGATCGTGCTGCACTGCAACACAATCGCCGTACAACGCTGCGCTCGGCGCGAGGGCCGCTGTGGTGCGAACGCCCGGCGCGGCCACGCAGCTTTGGTCGAATCCAAACGATGACCCACCCACCCCCGCGCGAATTCTTCATCCAAGGCATCACCCTTGACGGCGACGCCTTTCGACTGAGCGATTGGGCCGAGCGGCTGGCGGGCGCGATGTCGTATTTCCGCCCCGACGGCGTGCAGGGCGGCATCGGCTCGTTCACCGGTTACTCGCCGCTGTGCGTGCCGCGCGTGATCAACGGCGTGAAGTGCGTGATCGTCAGCGAGGCGCTGCGCGGCGTCGAGCCGATGGCCCGGGACTTCGTGATGAACTTCGCCCGCGACCACCAGTTGCAGATGACCGAGGCGTGCGTCGTACCCGAGCCACCGAAGGCGCAATGAAAAAGGGCTCGCAACGCGAGCCCTTTTTTGGTCCCACCCTCAATTCGATCAGGCGGCGGGAGCGGCCAGCGCCTTGACCTTGGCCGACAGGCGGCTCTTGTGGCGGGCCGCCTTGTTCTTGTGGAACAGGCCCTTGTCGGCGACCGAGTCGATCACGGCTTGAGCGGTCTTGAACAGATCGGCAGCTTTGGCCTTGTCGCCAGCGACGACAGCTTTTTGCACGTTCTTGATCACGGTACGGAACTTCGAACGCAGCGCGGTGTTGGCGGCGTTGAGTTTCACGTCTTGACGCACGCGCTTCAGGCCCGAAGCGATGCGAACGGTTTTCTTCTTGGCTTTTGCGGACGTTGCCATGTTGCTTGTAGCTTCCTGAGAAGGCTTTTTGATGAGGGTAGAGCCCGCGAGTATAGCATTCGCCAACGTGCCGCTGCAAAGCGCCGCTTGGTAGGTGAGCGAGCGCTACCTATAATCGGTGCCGCTCCCTGTTTCCACCTCCATCGCGCCCGATTCGGCGGCGCCAAGCCACCCTCCATGAACCTGCTGCGGGCCGCATCCACCATCTCGCTGCTCACACTGGTCTCGCGCATTTCGGGCCTCGCCCGCGATGTGGTCGTCGCCGGCGCGTTCGGCAACAGCGCCTGGATGGACGCCTACAACGTCGCCTTCCGCATCCCCAACTTTCTGCGCCGGCTGTTCGGCGAGGGCGCGTTTCAGCAGGCCTTCGTGCCAGTGCTCGGCGACACCCGTGCGCGCGACGGCGATGACGTGACGCGCCTGCTGATCGACGCGGTCGCGACGATCCTGTTCTGGGTGCTGGTCGCGACCTGCATCGTCGGCGTCGTCGGCGCGCCGCTGATGGTCTGGCTGATGGCCTCGGGGCTGAAGCAGTTCGACGGCGCGGTCGTGATGACGCAGATCATGTTTCCGTACATCGGCCTGATCTCGATGGTCTCGCTCGCCGCCGGCGTGCTCAACACCTGGAAGCGCTTCGTTGTGCCGGCGGCCACGCCGGTGCTGTTGAACCTCGCCTCGATCGCCGCCGCGATCTGGCTCGGCCCGCAGTTCGCGCGCTGGGGCACCGAGCCGATCTACGCGCAGGCGGTCGGCGTGATGGTCGGCGGCGTGCTGCAGCTGGCGATCCAGATCCCGGCGCTGAAGCGCGTCGGCCCGCTGCCCCACATCGGGCTGTTGCCCGGCAAGATCCGCGCGGCCTGGTCGCACCCCGGCGTCGGCCGTGTGCTGCGGCAGATGGCGCCGGCGCTGCTCGGCGTTTCGGTGGCGCAGATCTCGGTCGTGATCAACACGCAGATCGCATCGCACCAAGGCGTCGGCGCGGTCTCGTCGCTCGACTGGGCCTCGCGGCTGATGGAGTTCCCGACCGCGTTGCTGGGCGTCGCGCTCGGCGTGGTGCTGATCCCGCAGCTCTCAGCGGCGAATGGCCGCAAGGACGCCGCCGCCTATTCCGGCCTGCTCGACTGGGGCCTGCGCCTCGTGCTGATGCTGGCGTTGCCGTGCGCGGTGGCGCTACTCGTGTTCCCGCAGGCGCTGCTGGCGGTGCTGTTCCAGCGCGGAGCGTTCGACGCGGCCGCGGTGCAGCAGACGGCGGTCGCGCTGATGGGCTACGGCGTCGGGCTGATGGGGCTGGTCGGCGTGAAGATCCTGGCACCCGGCTACTACGCGCGGCAGGACACGCGCACACCGGTCAAGATCGCGATCGTGGTGCTGGTGTTAACGCAGCTGATGAACGCGATCTTCGTGCCCTTCATCGGCCACGCCGGGCTGGCGCTGTCGGTCAGCCTGGGCGCGATGATCAACGCGTTCTGGCTGTTCATCGGGTTGAAGCGCTCGGGCGCCTATGTGCCCGAGCCGGGCTGGGGCGGGTTCGCGCTGCGGGTGTTTGGCGCCACCGCGCTGCTCGGTGCGCTGCTGTTCTGGGCCGAGCGCCACATCGACTGGATTGGTCTCGTGAACCACCAAGCGCAGCGCATCGGCTGGCTCGCGCTGTGCCTGGGCGGCGCCGCGCTGCTGTACTTCGGCGCGCTGCTTGCGAGCGGGTTGAAGCTGCAACAGTTTGTGCGCCGCGGCTGAAGCGGCGTCTAAAATTCGCGCATGCCGGGCCCCATGACATTCGAGACGCCGACTGCGCTCGAGTACTTCGCCTCCCTCGTCGCCGACGACGCGAGTCTGTCGCTGGTCGAGGCGGCCGTGTCGATCGCGCAAGACGACTATCCGCAGCTCGACACGCAGGCCGTGCTGGCCGAGATCGACACGCTCGCGGTGCGCCTGAAGCAGCGCTTCCCTGTCGACGCCGTGCCGGTGCAGCGCTTGCGCTGGCTGAACCGTTTCTTCTTTCAGGAGCTGGGCTTCGCCGGTAACGTCAACCACTACCACGACCCCGACAACAGCTACCTGCACCGCGTGCTCGACACGCGCCGCGGCATCCCGATCACGCTGGCGATCCTGTACATCGAACTCGCCTCGCAGATCGGCCTGACGGCGCGCGGCGTCTCGTTTCCCGGCCACTTCCTGGTCAAGCTGCGGATGGCGACCGGCAGCCAGCACGGCGAGGTCGTGATCGACCCGTTCACCGGCCACTCGCTCTCGCGCGACGAGCTCGACGAGCTGCTCGCGCCCTACAAGCGCAACCGCGGGCTGCAGGGCGATTTCGACGTGCCGCTGGGCCTGTTCCTGCAGGCGGCTGCTGCGCGCGAGGTGATCGCGCGCATGTTGCGCAACCTGAAAGAGATTCACCGCGGCGCGCAGGACGTTCGCCGCCTGCTGCATGTGCAGGAGCGCTTGGTCGTGCTGCTGCCGCAGGGCTGGGAAGAGCGGCGTGACCGCGGGCTGCTCTATGCCGATCTCGGCCTCGACGCGGCGGCGGCGCGCGACCTGTGGAGCTACCTCGAACATGCGCCCGACGCGGGCGACCGCGCGTTGATCGCCGACCGGATCAAAGCGCTCGGTGGCGACGGCGGCCCGTCGCGCCTGCACTGATCGCCGAACGCGGCGAGCGCCACGTCGGCCCGCCCGTAGAATTCTCCCACCCTTCACATGGTGGGCGCTCCCATGCCACCCATCGCCATGACCTTCACCGCCGCGCAACGCCATACCTTCACCTGGATCGCCATCAGCGTCGCCATCTCCGTGGTGGTGTGGCTGCTCGGCCCGGTGCTCACGCCGTTCATCGTCGCCGCGGTACTGGCGTACGTGCTGCACCCGCTGGTCGAGCGGCTCGCGCGCCGGCGCGTGCCTCGGGTGGTGGCGGTGACGATTGTCGAGATCGCGGCGATCGTGATGGTGCTGGCGGTCGTGCTGTTGATCGTGCCGATTCTGTCGAAGCAGTTGCCGCTGCTGCGCGAGCAGATTCCGCTGCTCGCGGACCGCGCGAACACGCAGCTCTCGCCGTGGCTCGCCCACTTCGGCATTGACGTCGCGCTCGACACCGCCAGCATCAAGGCCTTCGTGCTGAAGTACCTCGACGCGAACCTCGAAGAGTGGCTGACCACCGCGCTGAGTTCGGCCCGGATCGGCGGCAGCATCCTGCTCGCGGTGCTCGGCAACCTGCTGCTGGTGCCGATGGTGCTGTTCTACCTGTTGATGGACTGGAACAACCTGGTCGCGCGCATCGCGGGCCTGATCCCGCCGCGGCAGCGCGAGCGTGCCCACAGTTTCATGGACGAGTGCGACAGCACGCTCGGCCAGTACCTGCGCGGCCAGTTGCTGGTGATGGTGGTGCTGGCGGTGTTCTACAGCGTCGGCCTGGCACTGTTCGGCTTCGACCTTGCGGTGCCGGTCGGCGTGTTCACGGGCCTCGCGGTGTTCATTCCGTATGTCGGCTTCGGGCTCGGGCTGGTGCTGGCGCTGATCTCGGGCATGCTGCAGTTCGCCGGCTGGCACGGGATCGTCGGCGTGGCGGTGGTGTTCGGGATCGGTCAGGTTATCGAGAGCTTCATCCTGACGCCGATGCTGGTGGGCGACCGCATCGGCATGAGCCCGCTCACCGTGATTTTCGCGCTGCTCGCATTCGGCCACCTGTTCGGTTTTGTCGGCGTGCTGATCGCGTTGCCGGTCAGCGCGGTGCTGGTCGTCGCGGTGCGCCGGTTGCGCGCGACCTACGTGAAAAGCGAGCTGTTCCGCGGATGAGCCGCTGCGCCGGGCCGTCCCAAGCAAGGCTCGCCTCAGGGCCGTCACACGGCCCCTGCGTGACCCTTGGGGGCCGGCCAATGTATTCATTGGACGAGGGGCGCCAATGAGGCAGATCCCGCTGGCCATCGGCATCGAGGCACCGCGCACGTTCGAAACCTTCGTGCCCGGCGCGAACGCGCTGGCGATCGCGCACTTGGAGGCGCTGGGCGCGCAGGCGGCGCCGGTCTACCTCTGGGGCGGCAGCGGCGCCGGCAAGACGCACCTGCTCGAAGCGCTGGTGCATCGGCTCGACGAGCAAGGCATGCGCGCCGGCTGGTTCAGCGCGGCCGATGCGGCGCCGTGGGCCTTCGAAGATGCGTGGTCGCTGGTTGTGGTCGACAACGCGGACGCGCTCGACCCGGAGCAACAACACGCCGCGTTCTCGGTCTTCGTCGAGGCGACGACGCGCGGCGTGCCGCTCGTGGCCGCTGGCCGCGTGCCACCGGTCGATTTGGCCGTGCGCGAAGACCTGCGCACGCGCCTCGGCTGGGGCCATGTGTTCGCGGTGCAGCCGCTCGGCGAGGCGGAAGCGCGCGCGACGCTGCGCCGTGTCGCCGACCAGCGCGGCATCTTTCTTTCCGACGACGTGATGGACTACCTGCTGACCCGCTTCGCGCGCGACCTGAAGCACCTGGTCGTGCAGCTCGACCGGCTCGACGCGTTCTCGCTTTCGACCAAGCGGCAGATCACGGTGCCGTTGCTGAAGCAGATGCTGGCGGAGGAGAGCGGGCGATGAACGAAGCGTCGGGCCGAGCGCCGGGCCGCCATGGCCCACAAGGAGGCCCACTTCGCGGCCCTCGGCCGGCCCGAATCCTCTCGGGGGATCGACCGACGTACCCGTCGGGCGAGGGGTTGTCACTCACGCTCTTCGACCTCGACGACACCTTGCTGCCGATGGATTCGGACCATGCCTGGGGCGCGTTCATGGTCCGCTCGGGTTGGGTCGATGCCGCCGAATTCGCGCGCCGCAACGACGAGTTCTATGCGCAATACCAGGCCGGCGCGCTCGACATCCACGAATACATCGCCTTCGCGACCGAGCCGCTGCGCGCGCGCTCGACCGTTGAAGCCGATGCGGCGCATCGCCGCTTCATGTCCGAAGTGATCGCACCGAACCTGCGCCCGAAGGCGCTCGAGCTCGTGCGCGAACACCGATCACGCGGCGACCTCGTCGCACTTGTCACCGCGACCAACGACTTCATCACCGCGCCGATCGCGCAGGCCTTCGGCATCGCCGATCTGATCGCCGTGCGGCTGGCGCGCAGCGCTGGGGGTACGATTACGGGTTGCATCGACGGCACGCCGAGCTACCGCGAAGGCAAAGTGACGCGGGTGCAGGAGTGGCTGGGCGAGCGTGGCAAGGGCTGGGCCGATTTCGGGCGCATCAGTGTCTACAGCGACTCGGTGAACGACCTGCCGCTGCTGGAGCGCGCTACCGACCCGGTCGCCACCAACCCGACGCCGGCACTGCGACAAATCGCCGAGGCGCGCGGCTGGCGCGTCCTGAAACTGTTCGACTGACCGAGCACGAAACCCATACCGCCCATGATCAAGAAGCTCATTGACAAGCTGCTCGGCAAGACGCCAAAAACGACGAAGAGCGCCGCGGCCGCCGGGAAAGACAGCGGCGCCGCCCCCGCGGGCAAACGTGTCGAGGTGCCGAAGAGCGAGCACCAGATCGACCCGTCGCTTGTCGACGAGCGCGCAGTCAAGGTCGTCAGCACGCTGGCCGATGCGGGCTACGAGGCCTACATCGTCGGCGGCGCGGTGCGCGACCTGCTGGTCGGCATGCGGCCGAAGGATTTCGACGTCGCGACGAATGCCACGCCCGAGCAGGTCAAGGCCTGCTTTCGCCGCGCCTTCATCATCGGCCGGCGCTTTCGCATCGTGCACGTCGTGTTCGGCCGCGGCCGGCAGGATCGCGGCTTGAGCGAGGTGATCGAGGTCTCGACCTTCCGCGCGATGGTCGACAACGCCGCCGCCGAGCAGGTCAGCGGCAACGAGAAGACCTCCAAGAGCGATCTCGCCGGCAAGAGCCACGCCGTTGACGCCGAAGGCCGGGTGCTGCGCGACAACGTCTGGGGCCCGCAGATCGACGATGCCGCACGCCGCGATTTCACGATCAACGCGATGTACTACGACCCGGTCAAAGAGATCGTGGTCGACTACCACGGCGGCATCAAGGACGTGAAAAAGAAGCTGCTGCGCATGATCGGCGACCCGGCCACGCGCTACCGCGAAGACCCGGTGCGCATCATCCGCGTCGTGCGTTTCGCGGCCAAGCTCGGTTTCGAGATCGAGGCCAAGACGCGCGCGCCGATCAAGGAGATGGCCGCGCTGCTCGACAACGTGCCGGCCTCCCGCACCTTCGACGAAATGATCAAGCTGCTGCAGACCGGCCACGCGCTGGCGAGCATCCAGGAGCTGCGCAAGCAGGGCTTGCACCGCGGCGTGTTCCCGGTGCTCGATGTCGCGCTCGACGAATCGCAGCGCCATGACGGCCGCGAGAAGTTCGTGCAGCTCGCGCTCGCCGATACCGACCGCCGCGTCGGTGAAGGCAAACCGGTCGCACCGAGCTTCATGCTTGCCTGCATGCTCTGGCACGACGTGCTCGATGGCTGGCAAAAACTCAAGGCCAAGGGCGAGCCGGCGTTCCCGGCGCTGCAGCAGGCGGTCGATACCGTGTTCGATGCGCGCATCGGCGACATCTCGGGCCGCGGCAAGCTGGCCGCCGACATGCGCGAGATATGGCTGATGCAGACGCGCTTCGAGCGCCGCCAGGGCAACAGCGTGGCCACGCTGATCGAGCAGCCGCGCTTCCGCGCCGGCTTCGACTTTCTGCGCTTGCGCGGCGATGCCGGCGAGATCGACGCCGAGCTCGCGAACTGGTGGGAGGATATCTCGCAGGCCGACGAGGCTGGGCGCCGCGTCCTGCTCGACGCGGCGCGCACGCAAGGCGCGCCGCGGCGCGAGCGCAGCAGCACGCCGCGGGTGCAGACCGCCGATGTTGCGGATGCGCCGGTGCCGGAGGCTGATGACGCCGCGGTCACGACCGAGGGCGACGCACCGAAGAAGCGCCGGCGCCGCCGGCGCAAGCCGGCTGCCGCCGAGGGCGGTGAATCGGCCGCGCCGGTCGACCTGAATCCGTCGAATCCATCTCGCGACTTCTGACCGGAGGTCGGCCGTGAACGAGCCCGAGTCCGCTGGCTTGAACGCGCCGGCTGTCGAGAACCTCAAGGCCACGCTGAACGCGTGGATCGCCGCCGGGCGCATTCCGGGCGCGGTCGTGCTGGTCGAGCGCAACGGCGTGCTCGGACTGTTCGAGGCATTGGGTCAGCAGGACCCGGCGCGCGGCATCGCGATGCGCAAGGATTCGATCTTCCGCATCTATTCGATGACGAAGCCGATCGTCTCGGTTGCGCTGATGCAGCTGGCGGAGCAGGGCAAGGTGCTGTTGCGCGACCCGGTCGCGAGGTATCTGCCCGAGTTCGGGCGCATGCGTGTCGGTGTCGACGGTGCGGCGCCGCGGCGCGCGATGACCGTCCAGGACCTGCTGCGCCACACCGCCGGGTTGACCTACGAGTTCCACGAGCCCTCGCCGGTCGGGCAGCTCTATGCCGACGCCAAGCTCCACTCGCGCCAGCGGGCCAACGCCGAGCAGGTCGCGGTGCTCGCCAGCTTGCCGCTCGCGCACGAGCCGGGCGCGGTCTGGGACTACAGCCGCGCGACCGATGTGCTCGGCCGCTTGGTCGAGGTGCTGGACGACACGCCGCTCGGTGATCACCTGAAACAGGCGGTCTTCGACCCGCTCGGCATGGCCGACACCGGGTTCGATGTGCCGGTCGATCAGCACCATCGCCTCGCGGAGCCGCTGGCGAGCCCACCCGAAGGCGTGGCGCTGGTGCCGGTGTTCGACCCGCGCGTGCCGGTGCCGGCACAAAACGGCGGTGGCGGGCTGATGTCGACCGCGGCCGACTACGCGCGCTTCGTGCGCATCCTGGCGAACGGTGGCCGGCTCGATGGCGTGCGCTTGCTCGGCCGCAAGACGGTCGAGTTCATGACCGCCGATCGCCTCGGCCCGATTCCACGCGCCAACGATCTGCTGCCGCCCGGCCACGGTTTCGGCCTCGGCTTCGCGGTCAAGACCGCGCTCGGCGAGCACACCGAGCCCGGCTCCGTCGGCAGCTACGGCTGGAGCGGGGCGGCCGGCACGGCCTTCTTCGTCGACCCGGCAGAGCGGATGTTCGCCATCATCCTGACGCAGGCGCCCGGCCTGCTCGATGACGTGCGCGAGCTGTTCCGTCAGGCGGTGTATGCCGCGATCGACTGAGCGGCTCGCGCCGCGAGCTTCGGAGGTCGCGTTCGTCGCGCTTGGCGCGAATCTCGGCGATGCGCGCGCGACGCTCGATGCCGCCTTCGTTGCGCTCGCGGCGCTGCCCGGCACGCGCTTGCGCGCCGGGTCGTCGCTCTATCGCACTGCGCCGATCGACTCGAGCGGGCCGGACTACCTGAACGCCGTCGTGCTGCTCGACACGCGCCTGGCGCCGCTCGCACTTCTGGGCGCGTTGCAGCGCATCGAGCGTGCGCACGGCCGCCAGCGCCCGTACCGCAACGCACCGCGGACGCTCGATCTCGATTTGTTGTCGTACGGTGACCGGAGGATCGCGACGGAGGCGCTCACCTTGCCGCACCCACGTCTGCACGAGCGTGCCTTCGTGCTGCGCCCGCTGGCAGAGATCGCACCGGCGTTGACGATTGCCGGGTACGCGTCGATCGCCGAGTTGCTGCTGCGGGTTGCCGACCAGCGCGTCGATAGACTGCCGCCATGCTGAACGCCATTCCCGTCTCGTTGCAGACCGTGCTGCTGCTGGCCGCATCGAATGTGTTCATGACCTTTGCGTGGTACGGCCACCTCAAGAACCTGGCCGACAAGCCCTGGTACTACGCCGCCATCATCAGCTGGGGCATCGCGCTGTTCGAGTACCTGCTTCAAGTGCCGGGCAACCGCATCGGCTTCGCCGGAGGCATGAGCCTGGCGCAACTGAAGATCACGCAGGAGGTGATCACGCTGGCGATCTTCGTGCCGTTCGCGATGCTCTACATGGACCAGCCCTTCAAGCTCGACTTCGTCTGGGCCGGCCTGTGCATGGTCGGCGCGGTGTACTTCATCTTTCGCAGTTGATGCCAAATATGCCGCCGTTGCAGCACTTCCGCTACATCGCGATCGAGGGGCCGATCGGTGTTGGCAAAAGCACGCTCGCGCACAAGCTCGCGGCGCACCTCGGCGCCGATCTGCTGCTCGAGCAACCGCAGGAGAACCCGTTCCTCGACCGCTTCTACGAAGACATGTCGGGCTACGCGTTCCAGACCCAGCTCGCGTTCCTGTTTCAGCGCGTCAAGCAAATCCAAACGGTGGCCCAGCCGGGGATGTTCGCCAACGCGGTGATCAGCGATTTTCTGTTCGAGAAGGACGCGATCTTCGCGCGCCTGAATCTCAGCGACGACGAGTTCCGCCTGTATTCGCAGATATACGCGCAGGTCGCACCGCAGGTGCGCGAGCCCGACCTGGTGATCTGGCTGCAGGCCGCGCCGCCGACGCTGCTGCGGCGCATCCACTACCGCGCGATCCCGATGGAGCAGGGCATCGCACCCGACTACCTGCAACGGCTGTGCGATGCCTATGTCGAGTACTTCCACGGCTACGACGGCGCGCCGGTGTTCGCGCTCGGCACCGAGCACTTCAACCCGGTCGACAGCGATGTCGATTTCGCGGTGTTGCTGGAGCGGCTCGCGAACTTTCGCGGCCGGCGCGAGTTCTTCAACTCGCATGTCGAGACCCCGTTCGGCTGAATCTCGCCCGCTACACTCCCGTCGAGTCAATTTGATGACAGTTCCGCGACAGTCGCGGAATCTCCGGGAGAGGACGATCACCATGCTGTTCGGCAAGCTGCTGCCGCGTGAAGGCAATTTCTTCGAGCTGTTCAACCAGCATGGCGATTTCATCGTCTCGGGCGCGCGCTCGTTCATCCTGCTGATCCAGAACTACGCCGATCTCTCGCTGCGCGAGAAGTACGCGAACGATGTCGGCACCGCCGAGCGCGGCGCCGATCGCATCACCGCCGAGGTGAACCGGCTGCTGCACAAAACCTTCATCACACCGATCGGTCGCGAGCAGATCCACGGTCTGATCAACGCGATGGACGACATCCTCGACCTGCTGCAGGACGCGTCGGAGACCATGTCGCTCTACGACGTGCGCGCGATGACCGAAGACATCCTGCGCCTGGGCGACATCAGCGCGAAGTGCTGCGAGCGCGTGCAGCACGCGGTTTCGCTGCTGCCGAAGATCAGCCAGCCCGAAACCGCCGAGGCGGCGATCAAGACCTGCGAAGAGATCGACAGGCTCGAATCGGATGCCGACCGCGTGATGCGCTCGGCGATGTCGAAGCTGTTCCGCGAGGAAAAGGATGTGCGCGAGCTGATCAAGCTGAAGGCGATCTACGAGCTGCTGGAGTCGATCTCGGACCGCTGTGAAGATGTGGCGAACCTGATCGAAGGCGTGGTTCTCGAGAACGCGTGATGGTGAACTCGCTGACTTCGGCGGGCCGCACGCCGGGCCGCATCTCCTCAAGGAATCGACTGCGGTGCGCCGAAGGCGAGAGGC
>JANXVK010000643.1 GCA_025351675.1 Rhizobacter sp. | reverse complement strand
GCCGCGCATCGTCGCGTTGCTGCAAGAGGTGCAAGACACCACCGCGTCGCTGTTTTTCGTGCCTGACGTGTTCGGTATCAGCATCATCCAGGGCCGGCTGCAAGATACGAACGGCGTGCCCGTGGTGGGCATCTGCGAAACCCCGTTCACCGGCACCAACGAACTCGTCAAGCGCCTGAGCGACATCGTGCTGGCAGCAGTGATCGTTGTGCTGATCATGCCGCTGCTGTTGGCCGTTGCCATCGGGGTGAAACTCAGTTCGGCCGGGCCGGTGATCTTCAGGCAGCGCCGCAACGGGCTGGACGGCGACGAGATCGTCGTCTACAAGTTTCGCTCGATGACAGCGCAAGACAACGGCCCGGTCGTGCGCCAGGCCACACGACACGATCCGCGCATCACCCGTTTTGGCGCCTTCATCCGCCGCACGTCGCTCGACGAGTTGCCGCAGTTCATCAACGTGTTGCAGGGCCGCATGAGCATCGTCGGACCGCGACCGCACGCGGTCGCGCACAACGAGCAGTACCGCCAGATCATCAAAGCCTACATGGTGCGCCACAAGGTCAAACCCGGCATCACCGGCTGGGCCCAAGTCAACGGTCACCGTGGCGAGACCGACACGATCGAGAAGATGCAGGCCCGCGTCGAATACGATCTGGAGTACCTGCGCAACTGGTCGCTGGGCCTGGACCTGCAAATCATCGTGCGCACGATCCGGCTCGTCTTTTTCGACCGGCACGCCTACTGAACAACCCGTTACACGACCTGCGCTCACAGCATCGGTCGCCCACTGGAGACAGCGAATGCAAGCCAACCAGAAAATCCGAGCCTCTCGTCGCCTCGCGCTGTTGCCGGTCTGCGCCATGCTGGCCGCTCTGGCGTCCGGCGGTGCACGGGCTGACGAGCCGAGCCCCTGGTACATCGGCGTGAGCCAAGGCTTCACCCACGATTCGAACGTGTATCGCATTGCGAACGCGACCTCGGACAACTATTCGACGACCAGCCTGCTCGGCGGTCTCGACCAACCAATCGGTCGGCAGCGGCTGCGCGCGACCGCACAGGTCGGATACAACAGGTATCAGGACCAGAGGACCCTGGACAACACCAGCTACGGGGTCAGTGCAGGATGGGACTGGGCGACGGTCGAAAAGCTGACCGGCAGCATCAATGCCAGCGCCAACCAGCGCCTGGCCCAGTTCAATGGGAACCAGGGCTTTCTGCCCGGCACGTCGCCCACGACCACGGAACGAAACATTCTCAAGACCGAGCAGCTCTCGGCGGATGTCCGCTGGGGCGGCGACGGCTTGATCTCGGTGTTCGGGAACTACGGTCACAGCCGGGTGCGCTACTCGGCGCTGCAATCGCTCACATCCGAGTCGACGACCGATTCAGGCAGTGTCGGCCTGAACTATCGGCTGGGTGCATCCACGACGGTAGGTGCAGCGGTACGCCTTACGCGCAGTGACTATCCGTACGGCATTCCGCCCGCGGTGCCGATCCCGATCCCGACGCCGATCAACCCGGCCGACTACCGCTCCGACACGAGCGACGGCAAGAACCTGGATCTGCTCGCCGATTGGCGCTACAGCGCACAGACCGGCGTCAACGCCCGGTTGAGCTGGACCAGAGTCACCTACGCCAACAGTAACCGCGACTTCTCGGGCCTGACCGGCTCCATCGCCGCCACCTATGCGCCGACCGCGAAGCTCACGTTCAACGGCTCGCTCGACCGCAACGCCGGAACGAACAGCTCATCGTCGAGCTATCTCAACTTTGTGAATGGCCAACAGACCTCCTACGTCTTCGAGAACACCCAGTCGACCGACACGCTGAGCCTAGGCGTTGCCTATGCGGCGACGGCGAAAATCACGGCGAATGCCAATGTCCTGTACCGCCGCAGCAACTTTGCCGACTCGTCGGTGAGTGATCAGTTCCGCAGCGCCTCGCTGGGCGCCACTTACGCGATCGCGCGCAGCTGGCAACTCGCCTGCAGCCTGGCTCACGAATCGCGCGCCGCGACCGGCAACTCGTACGACGCGAACGTCGCCAGTTGCTCGGCGCAGTTCACGCTGCGATGACGCAGATGCGCGTCCTGCTCACCGGCGCCACCGGTTTCATCGGGTCGCACACTTGGTTGAACTTGCTGGCGTGCGGGTTTCAGGTCGTCGGCGTGGATGACTTCAGCAACAGCTCGCCTGCCGTCCTGGATCGTCTGCACCAACTCGCTGGCACCGAACCGGCGTTCATTCGCGCCGACGTCTGCGATGCGTCGGCGATGGCGGCCGTGTTCTCCCGCGAGCGCTTCGACGCGGTCATCCATTTCGCCGCCTTGAAGGCCGTCGGCGAGAGCACCGAGAAGCCCCTCGCCTATTACGCCAACAACATCGGCGGCTTGCTGACGCTGACGCAGGCGATGGCGGGGCACGAGTGCAAGACGCTCGTGTTCAGCTCGAGTGCGACCGTCTACGGCAAGCCCGAGTCGCTGCCGATCCGCGAAGACGCCGCACTCAGCAGCACCAACCCATACGGGGCGACCAAGCTGATGGGCGAAACCATCCTGCGCGACCTCGGCCACGCCGACGCGGGCTGGGCGGTCGCGCTGCTGCGCTACTTCAACCCGGTCGGCGCGCACGAGAGCGGGCTGATCGGCGAGGACCCCCGAGGCACGCCGAACAACCTGATGCCCTTTGTCGCCCAGGTCGCCGCAGGCAAGCGCGAGCGCCTCAAGGTGTTCGGCCACGACTACGCCACGCCCGACGGCACAGGCGTGCGCGACTACATCCATGTGCTCGATCTCGCCGCCGGCCATGTCGACGCGCTGAACTATCTGCTCGACACGCGGCAATCGATCACCGCCAACCTCGGCACCGGCCGCGGCCACAGCGTGCTCGACGTGGTCCATGCGTTCGAACGCGCCAGCGGCACGAGCGTGCCCTGCGACTTCGTAGCGCGCCGTCCCGGCGACGTGGACGCGAGTTACGCCGACGTGACGTTGGCCAACACCGTACTCGGCTGGGAAGCCACCCGCGACCTCGACACGATGTGCGCCGACAGCTGGCGCTGGCAGCGCATGAACCCGAACGGTTTGGCGGGCTGATCGGGCCCGAGAATCATCGACTCCACCATGACCTCAATCTCCGTTCAACCCGTCATCATGGCCGGCGGCAGCGGCACCCGGCTGTGGCCGCTGTCGCGCGCGCAACACCCGAAACAGTTTTTGGTGCTGCAAGGCAACCAGAGCCTGTTTCAGCAAGCCGCGCAGCGCTTGGCGTCGCTGGGCGCAGCCGACATCGCCGTCGGCGCGCCCTGCATCGTCGGCAACGAGGAGCACCGCTTCCTGGTGCTCGACCAGCTGCGCGAGCTGCAGCTTCCGCCCGCCACGGTGCTGCTCGAACCGATGGGCCGCAACACCGCGCCAGCGATGACGCTGGCCGCCCTGCACGCGCTGGAGAGCGGGCACGACCCGGTGTTGGTCGTCACGGCCGCCGACCATGCCTACACCGACGAGGCCGCGTTCACCGCCGCGCTGCAACGCGCCGTGCGTACCGCCGCCGGCGGCGCGATCGTCACGCTCGGCATCGCGCCGACCGGGCCGGAAACCGGCTTCGGCTACTTGCGTTGCGCCGAGGCCGCGGCCGCGGCCGGTGAGTTGAACGTCGCGCAGTTCGTCGAGAAACCCGATCTGGCGACCGCGCAGCGCTACCTGTCTGACGGCGGCTACTACTGGAACAGCGGCAATTTCGTCGTGCGCGCGTCGGTCTGGCTGGCCGCGCTGCAGCGCTTCCGGCCCGACGTTCTCGACGCCACCCGAAGCGCGTGGATCGGCCGCAGCACCGATGCCAGCTTCATTCGTCCGGATCGCGCGGCGTTCGCGGCGATCCCGAGCGAGTCGGTCGACTACGCGGTGATGGAGCGCTGCCCCGAGTCGCCGGAGTTCGACATCCGCATGGTGCCGATGGACGCCGGTTGGTCCGACCTCGGCGCGTGGGACGCGGTCTGGGAGGTCAGCCCCAAGGATGCCGCCGGCAACGCCGTGCACGGCGACGCGCTGGTCAGCGACAGCCGCAACACGCTGGTGCACGCGACAAGCCGATTGGTCGGCGTGGTCGGGCTCGACAACGTGATCGTCGTGGAGACGCCCGATGCGGTGCTGGTCGCCGACCGTTCGCGCAGCCAGGAGGTGAAGGCGATCGTCGGCAAGCTGAACCAGGCCGGCCGCAGCGAGCACACGCTGCACCGCCAGGTGCATCGCCCGTGGGGCTGGTACGACAGCATTGATTCCGGCCCGCGGTTTCAGGTCAAACGCATCATGGTCAAGCCCGGCGGAACGCTGAGCCTGCAAAAACACCATCACCGCGCCGAACATTGGATCGTCGTCAGCGGCACCGCCGAAGTCACGAACGGTGATCAGGTCATCTTGTTGACCGAAAACCAGAGTACCTACATTCCTTTGGGCACGGTCCACCGTCTGGCCAACCCGGGTAAGGTGCCGCTCGAGATCATCGAG
>JANXVK010000559.1 GCA_025351675.1 Rhizobacter sp. | reverse complement strand
GGCGGCGCTGTGGAACGAGGTGAAAGACAAGCTGAACCAGAGCGGCTCGGGCCTGTCGGGCGGCCAGCAGCAGCGCCTGTGCATCGCGCGCGGTATCGCGATCAAGCCCGAAGTGCTGTTGCTCGACGAGCCGTGCTCGGCGCTCGACCCGATCTCGACCGGCAAGATCGAGGAACTGATCACCGAACTGAAGAGCGACTACACCGTGGTGATCGTGACGCACAACATGCAGCAGGCAGCGCGGTGCTCCGACTACGTGACCTACATGTACCTCGGCGACCTGATCGAGTTCGGGCCGACCAGCGAGGTGTTCATGAAGCCGAAGAAGAAGGACACCGAGGACTACATCACCGGGAGATTCGGATGACCAAGAACGCAGAGCGGACCGAGCGCCGGGCCGCTCCCAAGCCGGCCCGCATCCCCTCGGGGGATCGGGCGAGGTACTCATCGCACGAGGGGCTCCAATGACCGACAAGCATCTTTCCACGCAGTTCGACGCCGAGCTCAGTGGCATCTCGACCCGCGTGCTCGAAATGGGCGGTATGGTCGAGTCACAGGTCGCGCGCTCGGTCTATGCGCTGACCAACTTCAGCGCCGAAATCGCCTCCGACGTGCTCGCCACCGAAGAGCGCGTGAACCAGACCGAGATCGAGATCGACCGCGACCTGTCGACCATCATCGCGCGCCGCCAGCCGACCGCGCGCGACCTGCGCCTGCTGATTGCGATCTCGAAGACGATCGCGAACCTGGAGCGCGTCGGCGACGAAGCGGCACGCATCGCGCGCACCGTGCAGCGCCTGCTGAACGCCGGCATGTCGAGCCGGTTGCGCCTGCCGGTGAACGACTTGGTCTACGAGTCGGAGCTCGCAGTCGCGCAACTGCGCAAGGCGCTCGACGCGTTCGCTCGGCTCGATGTCGAGAAGGCGGTCGAAGTGCTGAAGGCCGACGACCTGATCGACCAGGAGTTCGAGGGTTTGATGCGCAAGTTGATCACGTTCATGATGGAGGATCCGCGCACGATCTCGTCGAGCATCGACTTGGTGTTCGTCGCGAAGGCGATCGAGCGCGTCGGCGACCACGCGAAGAACCTGGCCGAGCAGATCATCTACATCGTCAAGGGCACCGACGTGCGGCACAACACGATCGGCGACGTCGAGTCGTTGGTCAGATGAGGCCCCTCGTCCGACAAGTACGTCAGCCGATTCCGCCAAGGGATGCGGGCCGGCCAAGGGCCACGAATGGCCCCTCCGTGGCCCGAAGCGGCTTGGCGCTCGGCCCGATGAAGGAGCGTTCGATATGAGCCACATCCTTGTCGTCGAAGACGAATCGGCGATCGCCGAGCTGATCTCGATCAACCTGCGCCACGCGGGTTTCGAGGTCACGATCGCCGCGACCGCCGAGCAGGCGCAGGCCGCCGTCGACGGCGCGTTGCCCGACCTGATCATTCTCGACTGGATGCTGCCCGGGCAGTCGGGCCTGTCGCTCGCGAAACGCTGGCGCAGCGAGGCGCGCACACGTGAATTGCCGGTGATCATGCTGACGGCGCGTGCCGATGAGGACGACAAGATCCAGGGCCTCGATGCCGGTGCCGACGACTACCTGACCAAACCGTTCTCGACCAAAGAGCTGATGGCGCGCATCCGAGCGGTACTGCGACGCAAGGCGCCCGAAGCGCTCGATTCGGTCGTCGAGGTCGGCGCGTTGAAGATCGACCCGGCGACGCGTCGCGTCAGCCGCGGCGACATGGACGTCAAGGTCGGCGCCACCGAGTTCCGACTGCTGCATTTTTTCATGACGCATCCCGAGCGCGTGCACAGCCGCGCGCAGTTGCTCGATCGCGTCTGGGGCGACCATGTGTTCATCGAGGAGCGTACCGTCGACGTCCACGTGAAGCGCTTGCGCGAGGCGCTCGGCCCGGTGCAATGCGCGCAGATGATCGAAACCGTGCGCGGCGCCGGCTATCGGCTGACGCAGCAGGGCGGCGTGGGCGTGGTATCAACCACGAAACCCCAATCCCAAGCCGCATGAGGCGACGCCCGCGGGCGCCTTCCCGATGACTTGGCTGCTGCCCCGCATTCTTGCCGCGGCGATCGCGACGCTGGTCGGTGGCGTGATCGGCCTGCTGATCCCCGGCCACAGCGTGCCGCTGTTCGGCGCGCTGCTCGGCTTCGTGTTCGCGCTTGGTGTGATCGCGGTGCGCGACACCTTGCACGGCTACCGGCTGATCGAGTGGTTGCGTGGCTCGCAGGAGGGCCAGGCGCCGCGCGACGCCGGGCTGTGGGGCGAACTCGGCTACCGCATCGAGCGCGCGATCCGGCTGCGCGAGCGCACGGTCGACACCGAGCGCGAGCGCCTGACACAGTTTCTCTCGGCGATCGAGGCCTCGCCGAACGGCGTGATGCTGCTCGACGCCGGCGACCAGATCGACTGGTGCAACTCGCTCGCCGCCGATCACTTCGGCCTCGACCCGCAGCGCGATCGGCGCCAGCGTGTCACCAACCTCGTGCGCGCGCCGGCCTTCGTCGCGTACCTGCAGGCCGGGCTGTTCACCGCGGCGATCCAGATCCGCGACCCGCGCGGGCAGCGCACGCTGTCGGTCTTCGTGCGCTCGTACGGCGAGGGCCAGCGGCTCGTGCTGTCCCAGGACATCACCGAGCGCGAGCGCTCCGACGGCATGCGGCGCGACTTCGTCGCCAATGTCTCGCACGAGATTCGCACGCCGTTGACCGTACTCGCAGGCTTCATCGAGACGATGGCGAACCTGCCGCTGACCGAGGTCGAGCGCAAGCGCGTGCTGGTGCTGATGACGCAACAGGCCGACCGCATGGGCACGCTGGTCAGCGACTTGCTGACGCTGGCGCAGCTCGAAGGCAGCCCGCGCCCGACTGCCGACCGCTGGGTGCCGCTGGCGCCGTTGCTTGCACAGGTGGCAGTCGACGCGAAGCTGCTGTCGGGCGGGCGGCACACACTGGCGTTCCCGGAAGTGCTCGAAGCCCAGATCGCCGGCGCGTCGAACGAGCTGCTCAGCGCAATCACGAACCTGGTCACGAACGCGGTCCGCTACACCCCGGCAGGTGGCCGGATCGAGTTGAGCTGGCGCGTGCAGGCCGACGGCGCCGGCGAGCTCAGCGTGGCCGACACCGGCCCGGGCATCGCGCGCGAACACCTGCCGCGCCTGACCGAACGCTTCTACCGGGTCGACGGCAGCCGCTCGCGCGATACCGGAGGCACCGGTCTGGGCTTGTCGATCGTCAAGCACGTGGTGCAACGCCACGGAGGCGAGCTCGATATCCAGAGTGAGGTCGGGCAGGGTTCGACGTTCAGCCTCGTTTTTCCGGCGGTCCGGGTTCGTGGTGCGGCACCTGAGGCCCCCGCGCTGCCCATGCCGGCGCGCGAGGAGCGTGCGCTGCCCTGAGTGGACAGGGCCGACAACTGCGCTACTTGCCCGCCGGGTTCGCGGCACGGCGGTAGATTGCGGTGATCTCGTCGTCGCTGGTGTTGCGGCGCTCGCGTGCGAGCAGCTTCCAGCCCGGGCCGGGTGCGCTCGGCGCGCTGCGCGTCTCCATCTGCAGCAGGAATTCGCACGGTGTCTGCGCTGGCGCGGTGACCGCGTCGACGCGGTAGCCGCCGAGATGCTCGAGCGCAACCACCTGCGCGCGCGGTACACCGGGCGCGGCGACGCACGCGTCGGTCGGCACCTGCTGCGCGATGCGCA
>JANXVK010000102.1 GCA_025351675.1 Rhizobacter sp. | reverse complement strand
CATCACCAGGCCGGTGCCCACGACCCACGGCAGGTAACCGATCAGCAGGCCGGTGAGCAGCGGCAGGCGCTCGGTGGCGACCTGCATGTCGGGCATCAGTGACGCGACTGCGGCGTTCTGCACCAGCGCCGACATGCTCGTCAACACCGCCAGAATGATGAACACCCAGGCCGTGGCGGTGACAAACAGCGAACGGGCTCCAACGTTGTAGGTTTGCGGCATGGCGAATCCTCGAGACCGTGCAGGTCCGTTGCCTGCCAGATCCAACAGCGGAGCCCGCGACCACGGCCTCAACGCACGCCCCAATTTTCAGCTGCGATGTGTGACAGAACATCCCTCGCACGGGGGGTCGCCCCACGTTCTTGGGGCAAAGTGTGCGCGGTTCGCCACACTTGCGTGAGCGAATGTGAGATCAGCCGAACCTGACGGCGTAGACCGGCGGCAGGTGCGCCTGCACCATCGCCCAGCGATCGCCGCCGTCGTCGCTTGCCCAGAGATTGCCGGTGGTGCTGGCCATCAGCAACCGTGCGCCGCTCGCGTCGACCGCGAGGCCGTGGCGGTCGACGAGGTCGTAGCAATCCTGTTGCGGCAGCCCGGTGCACAGCGTCTCGAAGCTGCGCCCGCCGTCGCGGGTGCGGTTGACGACCAGCGCGCCGCCGACGGGGATGCGCTGCTGATCGGCCACGCCGGGCACGACCCAGGCGGTGTCGGCGCGATCGGCATGCACCGCGACGCCGAAGCCGAAGTTCGCGAGCGGCGCGGTCGTGATCTCCTGCCACGATGTCGCGTTGTCGCCGGAGCGCCAGATGCCGTTGTGGTGCTGGCACCAGAGCACGTCGGGCTGCGCGACGCAGCGCACGATGCGGTGCGGGTCCTGCGTGTTCGGGCTGTCGGCCTGCTCGGGCGGCATGTAGGCGGCGCGCATGTCGTCGGCCTGCAGCTTCCAGTTGGCACCGCCATCAAGGCTGACCCACGCGCCGCCGCAACTGATGCCGACCAGCAACTCGCCGGGCCGGGTCGGGTGCGGGCAGATCGAATGAATGCCCGGCACGTCGTAGCCGCCGCCGAACCATTCGGCGCGGCCGGGCTGGTTCCAGAGCGGCTCATTGAGTTGCCACGACTCGCCGGCGTCGGTCGAACGGAACAGCCCGCCCGGCAGCGTGGCCCAGAGCGTGCCGCCGGCGGCTTCCATCGACCAGATCTGCACCAGCTTCCACGCGATGCCCGCGACCGGCTCGCCATCGGGTTGCTTTGGGTAGGCCGGCGCCGGCAGTTCGTGCCAAGTGACGCCGGCGTCGTCGGAGGCGTGCACCTTGACGCCGAAGTGACCGAGGTTGAGTGCCGCGAACATCCACCCCGAGCCTTGCGGCGGCAGCAGCATCGAGACCGGCTCGCCGAGAAAACTCACCCGCTCGATCGCCCGCGCGCCGCCGCGCTGGCGCAACTCGAACAGGCCCTTGCGAGTCGCGACCCAAGCAGGTTGTTCCATGGCTTTTCTCCTCGCTATCCGCCTGACAAGGCTTGCATCACGTGGACCCGGCTGTCGGGTTGCAGCGCGTCTTCGAGTTTGATGCGCTCGGCGCAGCGCCGGCCGTCGATGAACGCGACGACGTTGCCGCGAAGGTGCCCCTGATCGTCGAGCACGTAGCCGCGCAGCCGCGGGTTCGCGGCGAACGCAGCATCGAGCGCCGCGCGCAGCGTCGCGACCGGCGCGTCGACCTCCGGCGTCTCGGTGAAACGCCTCAGCTGCTGGGTGAAAACGATGCGTGCCACCGGGCCATGATGCCGAGCGGCTGCGTCACAATCAATCGTGAAAGCCTGACCTCACAACATTCAATCAGATCTGACGGAGACGACATGAACGGTTTGATGATGACGCAGCCCCTGCTGATCTCGTCGCTCTTGGTCCACGCCGAGCGCCACCATGGCGACCAGGAAGTGGTTTCGCGGCGCACCGAGGGCGACATCCACCGCTGCACCTACCGCGACCTCGCCGCACGCTCGCGCCGCATGGCGAACGCGCTCGGCAAGCTCGGCGTCAAGTCGGGCAACCGCGTCGCCACGCTGGCCTGGAACGGCTACCGC
>JANXVK010000545.1 GCA_025351675.1 Rhizobacter sp. | reverse complement strand
CAGGACTTGCCCCAGCCAAACTCCGGGTCGGGAAGGTCGCCCTGGTGGCAATACGGAAAGCCGAAGTGCTGTTTGCCAGGCTGGGTGACGTGGTTCAGGGTGTCGTTGGGCAGTTCTTCGCTCAGCCAGTCGCGGCTGTTGTTGGTGAACCAGAGGTCGCCGCTCTTGGGGTCGAAGTCAAAGCCGACGGTGTTGCGCACGCCCGAGGCGATGGTCTCGTTGCCCGATCCGTCGAGGTTCATGCGGTAGATCTTCGCGTACTCGCCGGGGTCGCAGATATTGCACGGCGCGCCGATGTTGTAGTACAGCTTGTTGTCGTGCACGCGCAGATACTTCCAGCTGTGATCGTCACCCCCTGGAAGGGTGTCGGTCAAAACCGCGTTCGGTTCGCCGAGATTGTCGAGCTTGTCCTCGACATTGTCATAGCGAACGATCTTCTTGTTGGTGGCGAAGAACAGCGAGCCCTTGTAGAACTCGATGCCGGTCGGATAGGGGGTCTTGTCGATGATGACTTTCGGCACGCGCTTGCCGTCGACCGCCTTCTCGGGCAGCACGTAGACCTTGTTGCCGACGAACAGCGTGCTGACGAAGATGTTGCCTTTGTCGCCTTGGCGCAGGTCGCGCGCGTCCAGCACACCCGAGGCCCAGGTTTCGACCTTGAAGCCTGGCGGCAGCTTGAACTTCTTGGTCGGCAGATCTTCAGCCGCGGTCGGGATCGGAAACGCCGGCACGGGCGCCAGCTTCATCCCCGCCTCGGTGTTGGGTCGTTGCTTGGCCCAGCCGGGTGTGGGTTCCTCGGCAGCAAACGAAGCCGTGGCCGCGCAAAGGAGCGGAAGCGCGACCATGGCAGAAAACAAGCGAACCTTATTCATGTACGTCTCTCTTCGTCAAATGTGATGATTGTTTATGAACCAGTCGAGTTGCACGAGGCACTCAATGCGGACTGCCCCGTTTATCGCGATCGCCGCCGCCGCTTTCTACTCTGCGAGAGTCTATGGCTCTTGTGTCCAGACTCCCTTTTTGAATTCCGTATACGGAATCCACTCCTGAATTTTGTATCCAGACTTCGCCATTGAAAATAGTGGTAACCCTCGATGTACGGCGACTCCAGTTTCCCGAACTCACGCCAAGTAAACCCGCTCGAAAACTACACCGGATTGAAGCTTTTCCACTCGGCAGGAACCTTCCTGCGGCCCACCCAGAAAGTTGCCCCTTGCGGCCCATAGCGCTCACCGTGCGGAGTTCCCCCCCGGCCAGACGGAACGTGCCGCCGCGCTTGAGGTGGTGCGTGCGGTCACCTTCGCTCAGCCACATCTCGCCCGGCATGACAATAGCTTCAGCATCGAAAGGATGCGTGTGCGTTTCGAGTACCGTGCTGGGTTGCCATTCGCGAACCAGCGCCTCGTCACAGCCGCTGGCCAGCGCCTCGGCCAGAAAGGCCTCGAAGCTGTGCGGCAGTTTCGCGCCGCTGTCTCGAATCCCGGCTCCGACGTATCGATTCATGCTGCACCCCTGCGCGCATTGCGCTGGGCGATCGCGAGGACGATCGCGTCGCCAACGATGAGGCTCGCCGCGATCACGTACAGACCGTTGTTGGTACTGCCGGTCGCGTCCTTGATCCAGCCGACGATGAAGGGGCTTGCGAATCCGGCGAGGTTGCCTACCGAATTGATCAGCGCGATACCCGCCGCCGCTGCGGCGCCTCCAAGGAAGGCCGGTGGCAGGACCCAGAACTGCGACAGACCGGTCAAGATGCCCATCGTCGCTACGGTCAGCGTCACGATGGCCCACAGCGGGGTTTGCGGCACGAAGGTGCTGACGACCAGTGCGGCCGCGCCCACGAGGACCGGGATGGCGATGTGCCAGCGGCGCTCGCCAGTGCGATCGGAGTGACGGCTCGTCAGGATCATGGAGACCACGGCGGCCGAATAAGGGATGGCCACGAGCCAGCCGATCGTCGCCGGACTGGCGATGCCCGACGCCTTGATGAGCGATGGCAGCCAGAAGCCGATGCCGTACAGGCCCATGATGAAGCCGAAGTAGGCCGCGCAGAGCACCCAGACTTTCGCGTTGCGGAACGCGCCGAGCGCCGAGTGATCCTCGACCTGCGAGCCTTCGTGGTCGATGTTGCGCTGAAGGAGGCGCTTCTGGTCGGCATTGAGCCAGCGCGCGTCGGCGATCCGGTCATCGAGGAAATACAGCACCACGAAGCCGAGGGCGATCGAAGGCAGTGCCTCGATGACAAACAGCCACTTCCAGCCGGCCAGGCCCGCGACGCCGTTGAACGACGTCAGGATCCAGCCTGACAACGGACCGCCGATCACGCCCGCCATCGGAATGCCCGTCATGAACAGCGACGTGACCTGCGAGCGACGCGTCGACGGGTACCAGTAGGTGAGGTACAGGATGATGCCCGGAAAGAAGCCGGCCTCGGCCAGGCCCAGCAGAAAGCGCAACACGTAGAACGTCGTCGGCGACTGCACGAACATCATGCAGCCGGAGATCAGGCCCCAGCTGATCAGAATGCGCGCGATCCAGCGGCGCGCGCCCAGCTTGTGCAGCAGCAGGTTGCTCGGCACTTCGAACAGGAAGTAGCCGATGAAGAAGATGCCGGCGCCCAGCCCGTAGATCGACTCGCTGAACTTCAGGTCGCTGAGCATCTGCAGTTTGGCAAAGCCGACGTTGACGCGGTCCAGATAGGCCGCCACGTAGCAGATGAAGAGCAGCGGCACGAGCCGCCAGGTAACGCGGGCGTACGTGCCGTTTTCGTCAACGGCGCCGTGCGCTGCGCTGAGCGGCAATGTGGTCGCGGTCATGTTGTCTCCGATTTATGGTTCTGAATCCACCGACGAGCGGCGTGCGCGTGATCGGCGTTCGAGCGCCGGACGAGTTACTCGAACATGTCGGGCTGTGTTTTCGCCAGTTGGTCGTAGATCGTCTGGAAGTGCAGCCAGCCGATGTATTCGCTGCCGACGTGCTCGCGGCTGTAGCGCGAGCGATCGGCCGGGATGAGCTTTGGCGTGAGTCCGGTCGCGTCGATCAGAAGTTGCTGCTGGCAGCAGCGCTCGAGCGCGATGAACCAGAACGCGGCCGCCTCGATGCTGTGCCGGCTCGCGGTCAGCAACCCGTGGTTCTGGTGGATCGCGGCCTTGACGCCCTTGAAGGCGTTCGCGACCTTGTGCCCGCCCTTGGCCTCGACGGCGACCTGTCCGGCCTCGTCGCCGATCACGACGTGGTCTTCGAAGAAGGCGGCCGCGTCCTGCGTGATCGGCTCGAGCTTCTTGCCCAGCGCGGCGAACGCCGTACCGTAGATCGTGTGCGCATGGCACATGGCGATGATGTCGTTATGCGCGTCGTGCACGGCAGCATGCAACACGAAACCGGCCCGGTTGACCGCGTACTCGCCTTCGATCACCTTGCCATCGTGATCGACCAGGATCAGGTTGGACATCTTGACCTGGCTGAAGTGCACGCACATCGGGTTCGTCCAGTAAAGCTCCGGCCGCTCGGGGTCGCGGACCGTCAGATGACCGGCGAATCCGTAGTTGAAGCCCTGCTGGTCGAACGCGCGGCACGCGGCCACGAGCCGCTCCTTGCGATGCTTGCGCTCTTCGGCGTGCGTCGCGAACTCCGGCAGCTCCGGAAATTTCAAGCCCATCTGAGTGGCTTGGTAGACGGAAACGCGTTTGCGCGTGTCGAGCATCTTTTTCTCCCGAGAGTTCGTGGTTGCGGTGGGCGTGAATCATCGGCAACCGAGCGCCCGTTGACAAACGACAGGTTTTCGTCGATACATGAGCCAATTTCATCCATCGACCCATGCGCCGCTTGCCGCCTTTTCCCACCTTGCGCGCCTTCGAAGCGGCAGCCCGCCTCGGCAGCTTTGCCGCAGCAGGCGTCGAACTGCATCTGACGCCGTCAGCGATCAGCCACCAGGTGCGCGCCCTGGAAGCTTGGTTCGAGCGACCGCTGTTCGTGCGCTCGGTGCGACGCGTCACCCTGACCGCCGACGGGGCTCGGCTGCTCGGTGAACTCTCGACGGCGTTCGATCAGATCGAGGACGTCTGCACAGCCTTGCGCCCAAGCGCCGCGAGTTTGGGTCTCTCTGTCCACTGCGCGCCGAGCTTTGCGAGCAAGTGGCTGGGCCCGCGTCTGTCCCGCTTCATCCAAGCCCACCCGGCGATCACGATTCGACTGTCGTCGAGCGCCGACCCGGTCGATCTGAAAACACATACCGATATCGACGTCGACATCGCGTATGGCCCACCACCAGCACGGGCCGGGGTCGCCGTGGAGTCACTCGGCAACGAGCGGACACTGCCGCTGGCTGCGCCGCAACTCTTCAAGGGCTCGCCTCCGACGCGGCCAAGCGACCTCGCCCAATTCACGCTCATCGACTCCAGGCTCAACCCCGTGCAGTGGGCCGACTGGTGCAAGCTCAATGGGCTGAAGGTGCCGCCGAATGCGCGACCGTCGTTCGACCGCGGGTCGTTGGCCGTAGCAGCTGCGGCTGACGGACTCGGCATCGCGCTGGAGACAACCCGGTTTGCGGAAGTGGAACTCGCACGCGGCGATTTAATTGCGATCGACGGCCCGGCGTTTCGGCGCGTCGAGCGCGCGACCCACTTTCTTTGCTACCGAACGACGAACGAAGAGCGTGCATCGATCGTCGTGTTCAAACAATGGCTGGCTTCGGAGCTCGTAAACACCGGAACTGCGGCGGTCCGTGCCCTTGGTCGATGACCGAGTGCCCGTACCAATCAGCCCACTGAAGCAGCAAATCGGATGCCCGGCGAGGAGACGGGGACAAGGCGCCGGATCGCGAAGCTGGCGGCATGGTTCACTCAGGTTCACGGATGAAAGCGACGACCAAAGCATTCCGGAGATGGACCGCACTTTAGGCTCGTGTTCTTCTTGACAGAGGC
>JANXVK010000531.1 GCA_025351675.1 Rhizobacter sp. | reverse complement strand
CAGCCAGGTCAGCACCACGCTCATCGGCCACAGCAGCAGCAGCGGCGCGAGCATCCAGTCAAGGATTTCGCCGAACAGCGAACGCTGCTCGCGGGGCCGCGATTCGGCCTCAGCAGGCTTCACGCGGCAATCTTCTCCAGGCAGTAACCCAAGCCGCGCACCGTTGCGATCCGCACCGGGCCTTGCTCGATCTTCTTGCGCAGCCGGTGGATGTAGACCTCGATCGCGTTGTTGCTGACCTCTTCGCCCCACTCGCACAGGCGCTCGACCAGCTGGTCCTTGCTGACGAGCCGGCCGGCGCGCTGCAGCAGCACTTCGAGCAGGCTCAGCTCACGTGCCGAGAGCTCGACCAGCTGATCATTCAGATAGGCGACGCGCCCGGTCGCATCGAAGCTGAGCGGGCCGTGCTTGATGATGGCCGAGGCGGTGCCGAGGCCGCGCCGCGTCAATGCCCGCACCCGCGCTTCGAGTTCCTGCAGCGAGAACGGCTTGGCCATGTAGTCGTCGGCGCCCAGATCAAGGCCCTTGACGCGCTGCTCGACGCTGTCGGCGGCCGTCAGGATCAGCACCGGCACGCTCGCACCGCGCGCGCGCAGCTTGCGCAGCACTTCGAGCCCATGCAGTTTCGGCAGGCCGAGGTCGAGGATCACCAGGTCGAACTCGTGCGACGACAACGCCGCGTCGGCCTCGGTGCCGCTGCCCACTTGGTCGACCGAATAGCCAGCGTTGCGCAGCGAGCGCAGCAGGCCATCGGCCAGAACCTGGTCGTCTTCGGCGATCAGGATGCGCATTCGAGTCTCCTGTCCGGTGGGGCCCTCATTGTAGGGAGTGGTTCCAAAAAGCTGTACGCAGGTACTGTACAAATATCCAGCTTTTGAGATAATGTGATCAACTTCAGGAGAACCCCTTGGACGCCACCGCGAAATCTGCAAATTCGGCCCCTGCCGCCGCCCCGACCACGCTCAACACCGAAAAGGCCAAGGCTCTGCAGGCGGCGCTGTCGCAGATCGAAAAGCAGTTCGGAAAGGGCACGATCATGCGCTTGGGCGAAGGCGAAGTGATCGAAGATATCGAGGTGGTTTCCACCGGCTCGCTTGGCCTCGACATGGCGCTGGGTGTCGGCGGCCTGCCGCGCGGCCGCGTCGTCGAGATCTACGGCCCCGAATCGAGCGGCAAGACCACGCTCACTTTGCAGGTCATCGCCCAGATGCAGCGCGTCGGCGGCACCTGCGCCTTCATCGACGCCGAGCACGCGCTCGACATCGGCTACGCCCAGAAGCTCGGCGTCAACCTGCAGGAGCTGCTGATCAGCCAGCCCGACACCGGCGAGCAGGCGCTCGAGATCGTCGACGCGCTGGTGCGATCCGGCTCGGTCGATCTGGTCGTGATCGATTCGGTCGCCGCACTCACGCCCAAGGCCGAGATCGAAGGCGAGATGGGCGACTCGCTGCCTGGCCTGCAGGCGCGCCTGATGAGCCAGGCGCTGCGCAAGCTCACCGGCAGCATCAAGCGCACCAACACGATGGTGATCTTCATCAACCAGATTCGCATGAAGATCGGCGTGATGTTCGGCTCGCCCGAGACCACCACCGGCGGCAACGCGCTGAAGTTCTACGCCTCGGTGCGTCTGGACATTCGCCGCATCGGCTCGATCAAGAAGGGCGAAGAGATCATCGGCAACGAGACCAAGGTCAAGGTCGTCAAGAACAAGGTCTCGCCGCCGTTCAAGACCGCCGAGTTCGACATCCTCTACGGCCTGGGCATCAGTCGCGAGGGCGAGGTGATCGACATGGGCGTTGAGCAGAAGGTGCTGGAAAAGAGCGGTTCCTGGTACGCCTACAACGGCGAGAAGATCGGCCAGGGCAAGGACAACGCCCGCGAATTCCTCCGCGAGAACCCCGAACTCGCGTTCGAGATCGAGAACAAGGTGCGCGCAGCGGCCGGCATCCGCCTGCTCGCGGGCGCCGGGCTGGCCGAAGAGAAGCCGGCGAAGCTGAAGGTCGTCAAGGAGTAAGTCTGCACCGGAGCGGGCGTGAGGCCTGTGCGGTCACTGAAGGGCCGCGCCATGCAATGGCTGGCGCAGCGCGAGCAGAGCCGCGTCGAGTTGCGGCGCAAGCTGCTGCCGCACGCGGTGGCGGAAGACGCGGCGGCCGCCGAGGCGGGTTCGCCGCCAGCCGAGTTGACGCCTGCGGCGCGGGTCGACGACGTGCTCGACTGGCTTGAAGCGCATCAGTACCTGTCGCAGGAACGTTTCGCCGAGTTGCGCGTGCGTGCGCGGGTGAGCCGCTTTGGCAACCTGCGGATCCGCCAGGAGTTGAAGCAGCACCAGGTGACGCTCGCGCCCGATGCAGCGTTGGCGTTGAAAGAGAGCGAACTGCAGCGCGCCCGTGCGGTGCGCGAGCGCAAGTTCGCGGCGTGGCCGGCGAGTGCGGCCGAACGCGCGAAGCAAGCCCGTTTTCTGGCGGGCCGAGGATTCTCACCCGAGGTGATCGGGCGCGTGTTGCGCGGTCCAGCCAATTCTGACGACGACCGCTGAGCCTGCTGCCCGCCATCGGAGCGCCCCGGCCGGGTGTCATCCCCGCGTCAGCTATGGTGCAGAGCAGCATGCTACATTCACTGGCTGAGTGCGGTTTGCCGGGCGTCGTCGCTGTTTGCGGGGCTGGGCGGCAGCACCGCAACGCCCGAACTTCCCGCCACTTCGCCCTCTGCCCACCGATGGCCTTGCCGACCGCAGCCAGCGACCGCCAGCTCAAGCACCGCCGCAGCATCGAGGTGCAAATCTACGCGCGCGGCAACGGCCTGTGGGAGGTCGACGCCCACATCACCGACGTGCGCTCGCGCGAAACCCGCATGGCCACCGGCATGCTGCCGGCCGGCGCGGCGATCCACGACATGCTGCTGCGCCTGGTCGTCGACGAGCGTTTCAACGTGATCGAAGCCGGCGCTGAAACCTCGGCGATGCCGTATTCCGGCGAGTGCAACCGCTACGGCGACATCTACAGCCGCCTCGTCGGGTTGAATCTGATGAAGGGCTTCCGCCATGCCGTGAAAGAGCGGCTCGGCGGCGTCCAGGGTTGCACCCACATCACCGAGCTGACGCAGGTTTTGCCCACTGCCGTCGTCCAGGCCTTCGCCGGCGAGGTGCTCGACACCCGCGGTGACAGCGCCGAGAGCACCCAGCCGTTCCAGATCGACCGCTGCCACGCGCTGCGCGCCGACGGCCCGGCCGTGAAGACTTACTACCCGCGCTGGTATCGAGCCCCGCAGAACAGCGTTTCCGCCAACAGCCCGCCTTCGAGCGACGCGGCTGTCGTCACTTCCGAAAACTGACAATCCGAGAGACCCGACCATGAAGATCCACGAGTACCAAGGCAAGGAAATCCTGCGCCAGTTCGGCGTGCCGGTGCCGCGCGGCTACCCCGCGTTCAGCGTGCGCGAGGCCAACGAGGCGGCGCAGAAACTCGGCGGCCCGGTCTGGGTCGTGAAGGCGCAGATCCACGCCGGCGGTCGCGGCAAAGGCGGCGGCGTGAAGCTGGCGCGTTCGATGGCCGATGTGGAGAAGCTGTCGACCGAGATCCTCGGCATGCAGCTGACGACGCACCAGACCGGCCCCGCCGGCCAGAAGGTGCGGCGCCTGCTGATCGAAGAGGGCGCTGACATCAAGAAGGAGTACTACGTCGCCGCGGTCACCGACCGTGCCACGCAGAAGGTCGCGATCATGGCCAGCTCCGAAGGCGGCATGGACATCGAAGAGGTGGCGCACGCCACGCCCGAGAAGATCCTCAAGGTCTTCGTCGACCCGGCCACCGGCCTGACCGACGCGCAAGGCACCGAGCTCGCGAACGGCATCGGCGTGCCCGCGGCTTCGCAGGCGCAGGCGATCGACGTGTACTCCTTCTTGATGTCAGCGCCCTCTTCGATCAGCAGGCGCCGCACCTTCTGGCCGGCGGGGCCGGTCTGGTGCGTCGTCAGCTGCATGCCGAGGATCTCGGTCGACAGCTTCTCCA
>JANXVK010000527.1 GCA_025351675.1 Rhizobacter sp. | reverse complement strand
GTCATCGAGTCGGTGGCGAGCACGGCGGCTGGTCTCGCTGCTCTCGGGCTGCTGCTGGGACTGGCCACATTGCTCGGCATGGCGTTCTGGTCGTTCGCGCAAAGCTGGCGCTTTCCCGCCGGCCTGCCCGAGCAGTGGACGACACAGACCTGGGCCCTGCAGCTGCCGCGCATGACCGACACCGTGATCACGACGGTGGGGCTGGCACTCGCCAGCGCACTCGCCGGCGTGCTGCTGACGGTCGCCTGCCTGGAGGCCGAAACGCGCCGCGGCCATGCGCCAACCCGGCGCGTGTTGTGGCTGCTCTACGTGCCGTTGCTGGTGCCGCAGATCGCGTTCCTGTACGGCTTTCAGGTCGCGCTGGTGAGGCTGGGTCTGGACGGCAGTTGGCTGGCCGTGGCTTGGGCCCATTTGGTTTTCGTATTGCCGTATGCATTTCTTTCGCTGGCCGACCCTTGGCGGGCGCTCGACCCGCGCTACGCCCGCACCGCAGCGGCGTTGGGCGTGACGCCTTGGCGCGTGCTGTGGCGCGTGCGCCTGCCGATGCTGCTCAAACCCGTGCTGCTCGCCTTTGCGATCGGCTGCGCGGTGAGCGTTGGCCAGTACCTGCCGACGCTGTTCGCCGGTGCGGGCCGCGTTGCGACGCTGACGACCGAAGCGGTCACGCTGTCGTCGGGCGCAGACCCGCGCATCATGGGTGTCTATGCATTCCTGCAGGCAGGAATTCCTCTGCTCGTCTACGGCGCGGCCTGGGCCTTGCCGACGCTGCTGTACCTGCGCCGAAGAGGCATGGCATGACGACCGGAACGGCACCGACCTTGAGCATTCGCGATGTCCGCATCGCGCTGCCCGACCGCGAACTGATCCGGCACCTGTCGATCGACATCGGCCCCGGCCAGGTCGTGACGGTGATGGGTGCCAGTGGATCCGGAAAGTCGAGCCTGTTGGCCTGGATCGGCGGCTTCTTGCAGGCACCGTTCGTGGCCACCGGCGACGTGGCGATCGGCGCGCGACGCTTGAACGATGAACCGTCGCACGCCCGCCGCGCCGGCATCCTGTTTCAGGACGATCTGTTGTTCCCTCACCTCTCGGTGGCGGGGAACCTGCTGTTTGGCATACCGGCCTCGATGCGCTCGCGCGCCGCGCGGCGCCAGTTGGCGGACGAAGCGCTTTCGGAAGCGGGCCTGACCGGATACGGCGAGCGCGACCCGGCAACCTTGTCCGGCGGACAGCGGGCGCGTGTGGCGCTGCTGCGCACCCTGCTTTCCGAGCCGCAGTTGCTGTTGCTCGACGAGCCCTTCGGCAAGCTCGACGCCGCGCTTCGTTCGGACTTCCGGCGCTTCGTGTTCGAGCATGCGCAGCGGCTCCGTCTTCCGACGCTGATGGTGACCCACGACGCTGCCGACGCGCAGGCCGCCGGCGGACCGGTGGTGGTGCTCGAATGACGCGCGCCGCCGCCGGATTCCAGCAGCGGCTCGCAACCGCGATGAAACAGGCTTCGTTGCGCTGGGCCGGCTCTGACCTCGAACTCCTGCCCGACAGCGGCCTCGCCCACACCCACGTGCGGCTGGTCGGCCACGGCGCGCTGGCGCGCATCCCGAAGCAGAGCCAGATGGACCTCGCGCCCGCCGCAAACCTGGTCCATCAGGCGGCGTGCTTCGAGCGTGCGGCCTTCAGCGGCCACACACCGGCGCTGCTTTGCGTGCTGGTACCTTCTGCCGCGTTGCCGCGCGGCGCCCTGATCGTCGAAGAGATCATCGGGCGCCCGGCC
The DNA here is from genome assembly GCA_025351675.1 of Rhizobacter sp. Lineage (GTDB taxonomy): Bacteria > Pseudomonadota > Gammaproteobacteria > Burkholderiales > Burkholderiaceae_C > LMDS01. The sequence goes on along the minus strand of JANXVK010000527.1, from coordinate 3,962 downwards.
CGGTTGCCTCACGACATGACGGCCATCGTGACCGCGCTGGCGCGCATCCACCGACTGCCGTTGCCGGCGCAGGATGCGCGCGCGCCGTTGACCTCGCCAGCCGACCCCCTCGTCGACCTGCTGCTGGAGATCGAGGCGCAGGCCGCGTACCTTGACGCCGCGCAGGTCGACCCAAACGCACGGCGCTGCATCGATGCGGAGATCGAGCGCTTGCGGTCGCTGTGCGCGCAGCCGCCGCGCCCACCTCTGTGCCTGATCTCGTTCGATGCGCACCCGGGCAACTTCATGGTTCGCGCCGATGGGTCCGCGGTGCTCGTCGATCTGGAGAAGTGCCGCTACGGCCACGCGCCGCTCGATCTGGCCCACGCGACGCTCTACACCTCGACCACGTGGGACGCAGCGAGCAGCGCCGTACTCGGTGTCGACGAAATTGCGCAGGCCTGCGTCGACTGGTCGCGCCAGATGGGCCCGTCGGCGGTCGCATGGAACGACTGGCACCTGCCGCTGCGACGTGCGATGTGGCTGTGGTCGATCACCTGGTGCGCCAAGTGGCGGGTCGCGTCGCGCGCCGCGAGCCCCGCGACCGGCGCGGGCGAAGACTGGTCGGCCGACCTCAGCGAACCGGCACTGATCGCGCATGTGCGCGGCCGGGTCGATCACTACATGAGCACGCCGACCGTCGAGCGTGTGCTGGGCGAGATCGACGCGCTCGCACAGGCCTTGCCGATCACGACGGGCTGCGAGGACGCGGCCATCATCGAGCCGCGCACATGATCGATCGCCACACCACCGCCCTGATCCGCCCCGCCCTTGAGCGCCTCGCGCGCCTGCTCGTGCGGCGCGGGATCGGTGCCGATGCCTTGACCTTCACCGGGCTCGCGGTCGGCTGGCTCGCCGCAGTTGCGATCGCCCTCCAGGCCTTTTGGCTCGGCGCCGGGCTGATCCTCGTCTCCCGGCTCCTCGACGGCCTCGATGGCGCCGTCGCGCGCGCCACCACGCCGACCGACCGCGGCGGCTTTCTCGACATCAGCCTCGACTTCCTGTTCTACGCGGCGATCCCGCTCGCCTTCGCGATCACGGACCCGGCCGCCAATGCGCTGGCGGCGGCCGTGTTGCTCGCCGCGTTCGTCGGCACCGGCACCTGCTTCCTGGCGTTCGCGACGATCGCGGCCAAGCGCGGGCTCACCAGCGTCGATTACCCAGGCAAGTCGTTCTACTTTCTCGGCGGCCTGACCGAGGCGACGGAGACGCTCGCTTTCTTCATCGCGATGTGCATGTGGCCGCAGCACTTTGCCGCGCTCGCCTTGCTCTTCGCCGCCATGTGCGCGGTGACGATCGCGACCCGCATCTTCTGGGGCTGGCAGGCGTTCCGGCCGGACATCGACCAAGGTACCGAGCCATGAGTTCAGCCAAGCGTTGGGGCCTGCTGGCCGTGCTGGTGGTGGCGGTGCTCGCGTTCTTCGCGCTCGGGTTGCAGCGCTACCTGAGCCTGGAATACATCAAGAGCCAGCAAGGTCAGCTCGAGGCTTGGCGGGGCGCCAACCCGCTCGTGGCCGGGCTGACCTTCTTCGGCCTCTACATCGCCGTCACAGCGCTTTCGTTGCCCGGCGCGACCATCCTGACATTGGCGGCCGGCGCGATCTTCGGGCTGGCCTGGGGCAGCATGATCGCCTCGTTCGCGGCATCGATCGGCGCGACGCTCGCGTTCCTGATGTCGCGCGTGGTGCTGCGCGACTGGGTGCAGGATCGCTTCGGCGAACGGCTGGCCACGATCAACGACGGCATGCGCCAGGACGGTGCCTTCTATCTCTTCACCTTGCGTGTCGTGCCGCTGTTCCCGTTCTTCCTGATCAACCTTGCGATGGGTCTGACCCGGATCCGGGTGCTGACTTACTACTGGGTCAGCCAGCTCGGCATGCTGCTGGGCACGGTCGTCTACGTCAACGCCGGCACCCAGCTCGCCCGCATCGACAAGCTCGCCGATGTGGCATCGCCCGGCCTGCTCGCCTCGCTGGCGCTGCTCGGGCTGTTCCCGTTGATCGCAAAGAAGGGCGTCGAGCTGTTCAGGGCGCGCAAGGCGACACGCCGCTGGAAGAAGCCGGCCCGCTTCGATCGCAACCTGGTGGTCATCGGCGCCGGGTCGGCTGGTCTGGTTTCGGCCTACATTGCCGCAGCCGTGAAGGCCAAGGTGACCTTGGTCGAGAAGCACCGGCTCGGTGGCGAATGTCTTTACACCGGCTGCGTGCCGTCGAAGGCGTTGATTCGCTCCGCCAGATTCCTGTCGCTCGTGAAGCGGGCAGGCGAGTTCGGCGTGCGTTCGGCCCACGCCGAGTTCGACTTCGCCGACGCCATGGCGCGCGTGCAGCGCGTCATTCAAGCGATCGCGCCGCACGACTCGCTCGAGCGTTACACCGCGCTCGGTGTCGACGTTGTCATGGGCTCGGCCCGCATCGTCTCGCCGTGGGAGGTCGAGGTCACGCAGGCGGACGGGCAGGTCCGGCGCCTGACCACGCGCAGCATCGTCATCGCGACCGGCGCGCGATCGTTCGTGCCACCGATTCCCGGCATCGAACAGGTCGAGGTGCTCACAACCGAAAACGTCTGGAACCTGCGCGAGCGGCCGGAACGACTGGTCGTGCTGGGTGGCGGACCGATCGGCAGCGAACTGGCACAGACCTTCGCGCGGCTGGGTTCGCGGGTCACGCAGGTCGAGCAGGCGCCGCGCCTGTTGATGCGAGAGGACGTGGACGCCTCGGATCTGGTGACCGCACGGTTTCGCAACGAGGGCATCGATGTGCGTCTCGACCACACTGCGAAGCGGATCGAGGTGATCGACGGCGAGAAGCTGCTGATTGCCGAACACGCCAGCACCGAGGTGCGCATTCCATTCGATGCGCTGCTGGTCGCCGTCGGCCGCCACGCCAACCTGACAGGCTTCGGGCTGGAGGAGCTCGGCGTCACCACCGGCCGCACGGTCGAGGTCAATGCCTACCTGCAGACCAACTTCCCGAACATCTACGCGGCCGGCGACGTGGCCGGCCCTTACCAGTTCACGCACACCGCGTCCCACCAAGCCTGGTATGCCGCGGTCAACGCGCTGTTCGATCCGTTCAAGAAATTCCGGGCCGACTACCGCGTGATTCCGTGGGCCACCTTCGTCGACCCCGAGGTGGCGCGCGTCGGGCTGAACGAGCTGGAGGCCACCGAAAAGAAGGTGCCGTACGAGGTCACGACGTACGCCCTGGACGGTCTCGACCGCGCCATCGCGGATGGCGAAGCGCACGGCTTCGTCAAGGTGCTGACGGTGCCGGGCAAGGACCGGATCCTCGGCGCCACCATCGTCGGCGAACACGCGGGCGACCTGCTGGCCGAGTTCGTGCTCGCGATGAAGCACGGCATCGGCCTGAACAAGATCCTCGGCACGATCCACACCTACCCGACGATGGCCGAGGCCAACAAGTATGTCGCCGGCAACTGGAAACGCGCACATGCTCCGCAGCGGCTGCTCGCGTGGGTCGAGCGTTTCCATGCGTGGCGACGCGGTTGAACCGGAGGGCCGATGAATCGATCACGCTGGATTCCGATCACGTCGCTGGCGCTGTGCGCATTGCTGTGGGCGCCACTGGCGAAGGCGGAATTCGATCCGCGCCACCCTGCCTGGGACGCGCTGCTGAAGCAGCAGGTCGCCGTCGCGCCGGGCGGTGTGGCGTCGACTGTGCGCTACGCCGCCCTCCGGGCCGATCCGAAGGCATTGCGACGCTACCTCGCCAGCGTCAGCGCGGTGATGCCACACGAGTACGCCAGCTGGTCGCGCAACGACCGGCTGGCGTTCCTGATCAACGCCTACAACGCCTTCACCATCGACCTGGTGCTGACGCGCTACCCCGACCTGAAGTCGATCAAGGACCTGGGCAGCGTGTTCCAGAGCCCGTGGAAGCGCATGTTCTTCACGCTGCTCGGCG
>JANXVK010000513.1 GCA_025351675.1 Rhizobacter sp. | reverse complement strand
CAGCCCAGGGCCCAGGCCAGCAGCGCGGGCAGCGGCCAGGTCAGGCGCAGGCCGAACATGACCTCTCACACTCTCAGAACTTGAACGCGAGCCGCACGCCGCCCCAGTGGCGACCGTGGACGGTGATCGGCGCGGCCGCTTCCTTCATCACGATAAAACTGCCGCCGCCCATGTCGCGCCGGTAGGTTTGGAGCAGGAACGGCCGTTCGTTGCGCGCCGACGCGAGGCCGGTGCGGTCGTTGAAGATACGGCGATAGCGGCTGTTCGCGCTGTCCCACGCGAGGTCGCCGCGCTGCGGCTGGTTGTACTTTCGGTTGTGCGTGGCGACGTAGCCGTTGCGGTCGACGGCGATGCAGAACACGACCTTCGGGCTCAGCGCGAGCATGCGCTCCTGGACCTGCGGGAACAACTTGTCTGCCACGACGACGAAACGCGTCGTGTGCTGCGCCGGATTCGTCCGCGGCATCGGCTGATAGGCCTCGTCGAACAGGTGCTGCACTGAGATCGAACCGTTCGCGACCGCCACTTCGAGCAGGCCGGCGATCTGGTCGGCCGCGGCGATGGCGGCGTCGATGAACGGCGTGTCTTCGGTCTCGATGCCGCATTCGGCGACGAGTTCGATCAGGTGCTCCGACACGTCGAGAAAGGTCTCGCTGCGCTTCATCGCGGCGCCGAGCGCGCGGCCGGTCCGGCCCATCTCGGCAGCGATCCCGGTCATCTGCGCATCGAGGCCGCTGCAGGTCGTGCGGCTCTGCTCGGCCGCCTGAATGATGCTGGTCACGGCCGCGCGCACATCGGCCAGCGCCGCATGAAACTCGCCCTGCTGCGCCGCGTTCGCGTCGAAGCGGATCTCGTGCGCCAGCGTGTCAATGCGCTTGTCGAGCACGCCGACGGTGCGCATGATTTCCTTCGACGAGAACTCGACCTTGCCGGCGAGGTCTTTCACGGCATCGGCGACGACGCCGAAGCCGCGCCCGGCGTCGCCGGCGCGCTTGGCTTCGACCGACGCGTTGAACGCGACCAGCCGCGTCTGCAGCGCGATCTGCGTGATGCTCTCGGCTGCCCGCGCCACGTCGCGGAGCGTCGAGACGACCTCGCCGACCTCGCGGCCCACGTCTTCGACCGCGACGCGCACGCGGTCGACCGCGCCGAGCCCGGCGGCCGAAACGCTGCCGATGCCGGCCTGCGCGACGTGGATGTCCTTGACCTGCACGCTGAGCGCGCCGACGGCCTGCGCGCTGCGCTCCGACGCCTTCGACGAGTCGTCGATCAGCCCGCGCACCTCGGCCGACTCGCGGCCGATCGTCGCCGCCTGCTTGCTGATCGATCGGATCGCGCCGTGCAGGTCGGGCTGCACCGCGTTTCGCTCGGCCGGCGTCGGCAGTGCGTGCTTCATCGGCAGCATGGCTCGAGCTCCCGCTGTCAGTAGGCGCGCAGCTTCACGCGCAAGCGCGCGATCGACTGGCTGTGCAACTGGCAGATGCGCGATTCGGTCACCTTCAGCACCGCCGCGATTTCCTTCAGGTTCATGTCGTGCTCGTAGTACATGCTCATCACGTACTGCTCGCGCTCGGGCAGCACCTTGATCGCCTCGACCAGCGCCTCGCGCATGCGCTGGTCCTGCAATTTCGCGAGCGGATTGCAGTCGTCGTTGCCGACGTGACGGTCGAGAAAATCGTTGTCGCCGTCGTCGCCCGACATGTCTTCGAGGTAGACGAGTTGCGTGCCGCGCACCTTGCCGAGCAGCTCCTGGTACTCGGTCAGCGCCAATCCCATCTCGCTCGCGATCTCGCTCTCGACCGGCGCGCGGCCGAGCTTCTGCTCGAGCCGGTGCACCGCCGATTCGATCGTGCGTTGCTGCTTGCGCGTGCCGCGCGAGAGGTAGTCGTTGCCGCGCAGTTCGTCGAGCATCGCGCCGCGGATGCGCTGAGTCGCGAAGGTCTCGAACTGCACGCCCTGGGCCGCGTCGAAGCGGGTCATCGCGTCGGCCAGGCCGATCATGCCGACCTGGATCAGATCGTCGATCTCGAC
>JANXVK010000409.1 GCA_025351675.1 Rhizobacter sp. | reverse complement strand
GCCGAGGGCCACGAAGCGGACCTCTTCGTGGCCCTTGGAGCGGCCCGGCGCTCGGCCCGGGTCATATCCGCGAATCCCACGGCGCCGAGAGCCGCGTCGCCGCGTTGATGATCCCGACCATCGAATACGTCTGCGGGAAGTTTCCCCACAGCTCGCCGGTGACCGGGTGCGTGTCTTCCGAGAGCAGGCCGAGCGGGTTGCGCACCGCGAGCAGCGCGTTGAAGATCTCGCGGGCCTGCTCCTTGCGGCCGATGCGCGCGAGCGCGTCGATGCGCCAGAACGCACAAATGTTGAACGAAGTCTCGGGCAGACCGAAGTCGTCGGGCGCCTCGTAGCGGCGCATGTACGGGCCATCGCACAGTGCGGCCTCGAGCGCGTCGACGGTCTTGATGAAGCGCGGGTCCATCGGGTCGATCATGCCGACCTCCGCCATCAGCAGCACGCTGGCGTCGAGCTCGCGGCCGCCGAAGCTCTCGGCGAAGGCCTGGCGTTCCTCGCTCCATGAACGCTCGAGAATCTTCGCGCGGATCAACTCGGCGCGCTCGCCCCACAACGCCGCGCGCTCGGCCAGGTCGAAGGTCTCGGCGATCTTCGCGAGCCGGTCGCACGCGGCCCAATTCATCAACACCGACGAGGTGTGAACGCGCGCGCGGGTGCGCAGCTCCCACATGCCGGCGTCGGGCTGGTCGTGAATCGCGAACGCGCGCTCGCCGACCACTTCGAGCAGCGCGAATTCCTCGCGCGTGCCGCGCCGCAGCAGCCGGTGGTCGTGAAAAGCCTGCGCCGCGCCCAGCACGATGTTGCCGTACACGTCGTGCTGAAAATGCTCGGCCGCCTGGTTGCCCACGCGCACCGGGCGGTGGCCGCGGTAGCCGCCGAGGTGCTCGACGATCGATTCAGGCAACTCGTGCTCCAGCCCGATCCCGTAGAGCGGCTGGATGTGGCCGCCGCCGCTGCGCCCGACCGCGTCGCGCAGCCAGCGCAGGTAATCTTCCATTGTGCCGACTTCCGACAGGCTGTTGAGGGCACGCACCACGAAGAACGCATCGCGCAGCCAGCAGAAGCGGTAGTCCCAGTTGCGCGCGCTGCCGGGCGCCTCGGGCAGGCTGGTGGTCATCGCCGCGACAATCGCGCCGGTCTCCTCGAACAGGCACATTTTCAGCGTGATCGCGGCGCGGATCACCGCGGTCTGCCATTCGAGCGGCAGTGCGAGCCGGCGCGTCCAGTGGCGCCAGTAGTACGCCGTGTGCTCTTCGAGCCAGCGCGCGCTCTCGTCGACTCCGCCTTCGAGCGATTCGTCGGTGCCGAGCAGCAGGTTGATCGGCCCGTTCAGCGTGAAGGTGGTTTCGTCGAGGATGTAGGTGATCGGCGCGTCGGTCGTCAGGCGCAACGTGCGCTCGGGCGTCACAAAGCGCAGGTGGTTGCTGCCGCGCGTGCGCGACGGCGTGGTCGCACCCCAGTCGGCACGCGGGCGCAGCACGACCCGGATGCGCGGCGAGCCGTGCACCGGCTTCACGCGCCGCACCAGCTGCATCGGGTGGAACGATCGGTCGTGGCGCGTGAAGCGCGGCGCGAAGTCGGTGACCTCGACCGCGTTGTCGTGGTCGTCGAACAAGCGCGTGCGCAGGATCGCCGTGTTCTCGTCGTAAGCCTGCTCGGTGCGCACGCAGCCGTCGAGCACGATCTGGAAGCTGCCCTCTTCGCCAATGCCGTCGGCCGAGTCGATCAGCGCGTGGAACACCGGGTCGCTGTCGAAGCGCGGCATGCAGCACCAGACCATGCGCGCCTGCGCGTCGATCAGCGCGCTGATCGTGCAGTTGCCGATCATGCCGAGGTTCAGGTTGGCTTGCGTGTTCATGCTTGGTCTTTCTCCTTCGCGGGACGCAGCGCCATCGGGGCCGTCAACCACGTGCCGACCGCGTCGGTATCGGCCAGCCGATAGCGCGCCTGCGAGTCCCCGTCGCCGACGCGCACGCCGAACCCGCCAGCCTCCTGCACGGCCTTGATGCCGTCCTCGTCGGTCACGTCGTCACCGACGAACACCGGCGGCCGCCCCGCGAACGGCGCCTGCGCCAGCAGCGCGCGCACCGCCAACCCTTTCGACACCGAGCGCTGCTTCAGCTCGAACACGCAGTGGCCGTGCAGCCATTCCCAGACCGCGCTCGCCTCCGGGGCCGCGGCGAGCGCAGCGAACAACGCATCGTGGCACTCGCCTTCGAGCTCGGGCCGGGCGCGGTAGTGCAGCGAAAAGCCGCTCGGCTTGGCTTCGAGGATGAGTCCGGCATGTGCCGCCACGAGCAAGCGCGCGGCGTGCACGACCGCAAGCGGCGGGTCGCCGAGCTGGCGGCTGATCCGACCCGAGGCGCCGCGCCACTCGGCGCCGTGCGCGCCTGCGGCAGGCAGGCGCAACGGCGCGAGGAAGGCGTCAAGCTGAGCGAGCGGGCGCCCGCTGACGATCGCAACCGCGCCATCGAGTCGGGTCGACAGCGCCTGCAGCGCGGGCAAGACCCAGACCGGCACCCGCACGTCCTGAGGGCGCGGTGCGATCGGCGCCAGCGTGCCGTCGAAATCCAGGAACAGCGCGGCCGATGCCGACAACGGAGGAGGTTCTCTCAATGTCATAGGGCATTGACCGTAGCAGAGTCGGCGGCCCGCGAGCTGCAGGAAAACCGGGTAGGAGCGCGGCGCGAGGCGGCGCGACGGGTAGCGGGCGGGCAACCCGCTCAGTCAACGAAGAAGTCGGGGATGAAATCGGTCGTACCGGGCGTCGCGCTGTATTTGTCGAGGTCGGTGATGCCGTGCTCGCGCAGCAGAACATCGTCGATGAAGAAGTTTCCGGTGGTCGATTTCGCATCGCTGGTCAGCACGATGTAGGCCGCGTCCGACAGGATCTCGGGCGTGCGGCACCGGGCCAGATCGACGCCGGGAATCATCTGCAGCGCCGCGGTTGCGATCGCGGTGCGCGGCCACAGGCTGTTGACACCGATGCCGTGCGGTCTGAACTCGCCGGCGTGCCCGAGCGTGCACTCGCTCATGCCGTACTTCGCCATCGTGTAGGCCACGTGCGGGCTGAACCAGTGCTCGCGCATGCTGAGCGGCGGCGACATGTTCAGCACGTGCGGGTTGCGGCCCGCCTTGGCCGACTTGATCAGCTCGGCGAGGCAACTCTGCGTGCACAGATACGTGCCGCGCACGTTGACGCCGAACATCAGGTCGAAGCGCTTCATCGGCGTTGCGGTCGTCGGCGTCAGGCTGATCGCGCTGGCGTTGTTGACGAGGATGTCGATGCCGCCGAAGCGGGCCACGGCCTGCTCCACCGCTGCGAGCACGCTGGCCTCGTCGCGGATGTCGGTTTGCAGTGCCAGCGCGTGGCCGCCGGCGGCTTCAATCTCGGCCGCGGCCGAGTGGATCGTGCCGGGCAGCTTCGGGTTCGGGTCGCTGGTCTTCGCGGCGATCACGATGTTGGCGCCGTCGGCAGCGGCGCGCTTCGCGATCGCCAAGCCAATGCCGCGCGAGGCGCCGGTGATGAACAGGGTCTTGCCCTTGAGCGTGGTCGTTGTCATGTCATGTCTCCATCGGAAGGATCGTTTCGACGACGAAGCGCGCGAGCGCCTCGCCGCAGGCACGGTAGACCGGCTCGCCGGGGTGAAAGCCGTCGCGCGACATCGCCCCGGGCGCGAGCTGCAGCGTGATCGGCGTGTGAAAGACGTTGTGCTTGCCGGCGGCCCACGCCGCCATCGCCTCGTCGTGCAGGCGCGCATCGGCGCCCATCACGCGGCGCAAAGGCTGCGGCAGCAGCGGAAACTGGTTGATCGGCGGCAGCGGCGCGAACAACACGTAGCGCGCGCGGCCCTCGCCGAGCAGCCATTCCGACAGCGCGGCGCGGAGCCGCACCGCGCGCTGCGGCGCGATCATCTCGATCACGTCATTGACGCCGCTCAGCACGACCGCGATGTCGGCCACTGGCGGCGGGTCGGCGCGCAGCAACTCGTGTACCTGCTGCGTCGTCAGGCCCGACTTCGCGCGCAGCCGCCAGCGCAGCGCGCGGCCGCTGCGGCGATGCAAGGTGCGCGTGAAGTGGCCGGCGAACGCGTGGTCCTGGTTCAGCACACCGACGCCGGCGGCCGACGAATCACCGGCGATCAACACGCGCAGCGCGTGCGCGCCGCTGCCGAGCTGGCCTTCGCGCGGGCCTTCGGCCTCGGGCAGCACGGGCAGGCGCTTGCGCGTCGCCCGCGCCTGCGCGAACAGCACCGGCGAGAGGATCAGCTTCAGCGCGAGCGACATGCGCGGCTTTGTCCAAGCACATTCAGGAGAACTTCGAGAAGTCCGGCTTGCGCTTCTGGAAGAACGCACTGAACGCCTCCTGCGCCTCGGGGCTGCGCAGCCGCGTGCCGAACAACTCGCCTTCGGCGGCGATCGTCTCGGCGGCGAGCTTCGCGCGCGCGCTGCGCATCAGTGTCTTGGTGTCGCGCACGGCGCCCGGCGGCAGCGCGTTGAAACGCTCGGCGATGCGGCGCGCGTGGTTCACGACCTCAGCGGCCGGCAGCACCGCGTTGGCGATGCCGCACTCGACCGCATCGGCGCCGGTGAACGGATCGCCGAGCAGCAGCTTCTCGGCGGCACGCGCATTGCCCATCAGCTGCGGCACGATCAGGCTGGACGCGAACTCGGGCACCAGGCCGAGGCTGACGAAGGGCATCGCCAGGCGCGCCTCGTCGCTCACGTAGACGAAGTCGCAGTGCAGCAGCAGCGTCGTGCCGATGCCGATCGCCGCGCCGGTGACGGCCGC
>JANXVK010000406.1 GCA_025351675.1 Rhizobacter sp. | reverse complement strand
CCTCGCCATTGCCCGCGCGATCTACAAGGACGCGCCGATCCTGATCCTCGACGAGGCCACCTCGGCCCTCGATTCAGAGTCGGAGCAGCTCGTGCAACAGGCGCTGCAGACGCTGATGCAGGGCCGCACCAGCCTCGTGATCGCACACCGCCTCTCGACCATCGAACGCGCTGACCGCATCATCGCGCTCGACGCCGGCCGCGTGATCGAGCAGGGCAGCCACGCCGAGCTGCTCGCGCACGGCGGCCTTTACGCGCGCTTGCACGCGCTGCAATTCAGGAGCTCCCCATGAACAAGCCCGCCATGACGACGCCACCCGCAATCAGCCGCTTCCCCGTGCCAACGCTCGAACAAATGCCCGACGACATCCGCGACAAGATCCTCGCGGTCCAGGAGAAGGCCGGCTTCGTGCCGAATGTGTTCCTGACTCTCGCGCACCGGCCCGACGAGTTCCGCGCGTTCTTCGCGTACCACGATGCGCTGCTGCTGCGCGACACCGGGCCTGAAGGACTGACAAAAGGCGAGAAGGAAATGATCATCGTCGCCACCAGCGGCGCGAACGGCTGCCTGTACTGCGTGGTCGCGCACGGCGCGATCCTGCGCATCTGCGAGAAGGCGCCGATGATCGCCGACCAGCTTGCGACCAACTACCTGAAGGCCGACATCACGGTCAGGCAGAAGGCGATGCTGGGTTTCGCGATGAAGGTCTGCAACGCCTCGTACGCGATCGGAGAAGACGACTTCGCGGCGCTGCGCGAACACGGCTGGAGCGACGAAGACGCCTGGGACATCGCCGGCATCACCGCGCTGTTCGGCCTGTCGAACCGGATGGCGAACCTGACCTCGATGCGGCCGAACGACGAGTTCTACCTGATGGGCCGGGTGCCCCGCCCTGCCAAACCCACCAACGCAGCCTGATGTTCTCGATCGTCATCCCGACCTGGAACAACCTGCCGTTCCTGCAGCTCGCGGTCGACACGATCCGCCGCCACTCGGCGCACGCGCACGAGATCCTCGTCCACGTGAACGACGGCTCGGACGGCACGCTTGCCTGGGTGCGCGACCAGGGCCTCAAACACACCGCCAGCCCCGCGAACATCGGCATCTGCTTCGCCGTGAACCGGGTCGCGGCGCTTGCGACGCAGCCTTACCTGCTGTACCTGAACGACGACATGGCCGTGCTGCCGGGCTGGGACACGCGGCTGCTCGAAGTCGCGCGGCGCCTCGATGGCAAACGCTTCATGCTGTCGAGCACGATGGTCGAACCCGGCGGCGCGAACAACCGCTGCACGGTCGCGGCCGACCATGGCCGCGACACCGCGAGCTTTCGCGAGGCCGAACTGATCGCCGCGCTGCCCGCGATGCGCCGTGCACACTGGCTCGGCTCGACCTGGCCGCCGACCTTGCTTCCGACCTGGATGTGGACCGAGGTCGGCGGCTACAGCACCGAGCTCTCCCCCGGAATGAGCAGCGACAACGACCTGTCGATGAAGCTCTGGCACGCCGGCTGCCGCACCTTCATCGGCCTCGGCGACAGTTTCGTTTATCACTTCGCCTGCGTCTCGACCGGGCGCATCGTGAAGAACGACGGGCGCCTGCAGTTCCTGCACAAGTGGGGCATCAGCCAGCGCGACTTCGACCGCATCTGCCTGCACCGCGGCGAGCCGGTCGAGCTCGAGCTTGCGTTGAAGGGCCGAACGCTCGACGACGCGGATCGCAAAGGGCTTGCGAAGGCACGCTTGCGCGCACGCCTGTCGATGACCTGGAAGCCGGCCGTCGCATTCACCGCCGACGACCCGGCCTGATCCGGTGGCGTTCGACAAGCTGGCGATCAGCAACCACGGCCTGCGCGCGAGCGGCGGCATCGAGCGCTACGCGATGACGCTGGTGCGCGGCCTGCATCAGCGCGGCGTGAAGCCGACGCTGATCGCGAAGCAGTTCGACGAGAGCCTGCCCGAGTACCGATGGGTCACGCCGATCCACACCAGCGTGAAGGCCGCGCCGGCCAAGCTGCGCGACCTGTTCTTCGACTGGCGCATCGGCCGCGTCAAGCGCCGGCTCTGCCTGTATCCGCTGATCGCCTGCAACCAGACGCGCTGGTCCGATATCGGCATCTGCGGCGGCACGCACCCGGGTTTTCTGGCCGCGATGGGCAAACACGCGACGCTGAACGACCGTTGGAAAATCGGGCTCGAACGCGCGCACCTGCAGAACTCGCAAGTGATCGTCGCGCACTCGGCGCGGATGCGCGACGAGGTCGTCCGTTACTACGGTGTCGACCCGTCGAAGATCAAGCTGCTCTACCCGCCGATCGACGGCGAGCGCTTCTCGGCCGTCGACGCGCCCACGCGAAACGCGCTGCGTGCACAGCTCGATCTGCCGAACGATCGCGCCGTCTTCCTGCTCGCGTCGACCGGCCACAAGCGCAAGGGTCTCGACCTGCTGGTCGACTTCTTTTCGCAGACCGACCTGCCCGCCACGCTCGTGATCGCCGGCCGCGCGATGCACGGCACGGCGCGCAACGTGCGTCACCTCGGCTACCGCGCCGACATCGAGAACGTGTATCGCGCGGTCGACTTCACCGTGATGGCTTCGCTGTACGAGCCTTTCGGCCTGGTCGGCGTCGAGTCGGTGCTCTGCGGCACACCGGTGCTGCTGGCCGACAACGCCGGCTGCGCCGAGGTGATCAACGAACCCGGGCAACTGCCGTTCTCGCTCGCCACACCGGACGCGCTCGGCGGTACCGTCACCCTCGCAGTCGCGCGCTGGCGGGCCGGCACGCACCGCATTGCGGACCCGTTGCGCAGCCTCGGCTACGACCCGCGCGTCTCGACCCATGTCGACGCCTTGCTCGCGATCGCCGGGTCGCTGGTTCGGTCTCACCTCGCCGCCGATCATTCGACGCCATGACGACCACCGCCGCGCACGAACGGCCGCGGGTCACGATGCTCGTACTCGCGTACCAGCAGGCTGCGACGATCGAGGCGGCGATTCACGGGGCGCTCGCGCAGACGCACGTGCCGCTGGAAATCCTGATCTCCGACGACGCCTCGACCGACGACACCTGGGACGCGATCGAGCGCACGGTCGCGGGCTACGCCGGACCGCATCGCCTCGTCCTGAACCGCAACTCGATGAACCTCGGCATCGGCGCGCACATCAGCAAGATGGTCGCGCTCTCGCACGGCGAACTGCTGTTCGTCGCGGCCGGCGATGACATCTCGCTGCCGCAGCGCTGCGCGCGCGTCGTCGACGCCTGGCTCGCGGCCGATCGCCGGCCCGACCTGATCTCAACGCACTTGATCGACCTCGACCCGCAAGGCCAGACCCACGCGACGATCTCCCCGACCGACCTCGGGACCTACCGCGATGCCGCCGACTGGCTCGCGCGACCACCGCACGTGATCGGCGCCGCGCAGGCCTGGACGCGCCGCGTGTTCGACCGCTTCGGGCCGCTGCCAACGGGCGCCGTTGCCGAAGACTGGCTGATGGTGTTCCGCGCCATCGTCAGCGGCGGCGCGATCACGCTGGCCGAACCGCTGGTGCAATACCGCCGTGGCGGCATCTCACGGCGGCGTCGCACCCTGCACGCGCGCGACGTGATCGAGCGCCTGCTGAAGAACAGCCGGCACGCGCTGATCGAGCTGCCACAGTTGCTCGCCGACGCGAAGCGCGCCGGCCAGTTGGAGGCGGTCGAAGATGCGCTCTCGCTGCAGTTCGAGCGCGAGGTCTTCGTGCGCGATGTGTTCGGTGCCCGCCGATTCAGCGCGCGCTGGCGCGCGTTCGGCGCCGCGCGGCGCGTGCCGGTGTCGCTGCGGCTGCGCCTGCTCGTCTACGCGGCCTTTCCGGCCCTGCTTGCCCCGTTTTTTGCCCTCAAGCGCCTGTCGACCCGTGAC
>JANXVK010000453.1 GCA_025351675.1 Rhizobacter sp. | reverse complement strand
TTGACGACCCCGCCGCGCCCGCCCGACAGGCCGATGCCACCGAGCACGACGACCAGGATCACGTCATAGATCATGGTCGAGTTGTAGATGCGGGTGGGCATGCTGTTGACCGATGCGGCCATCACGAAGCCTGCGATGGCGGCGATGAGCGCGGCCAGCGTGTACTGCAGCACGATCACCGGGCGGGTCGGGATGCCGGTGGTGCGCGCGCCGAAAGGGTTGTCGCCGATCGCGTAGACGTAGGTGCCCAAACGCGTGCGGCGCAAGAACAGCGAAACGCCGACGGCCATCAGAGCGAACATGACCACCGGCATCGGCACGCCGAGCAGCGTGCCGCGGCCGACGAATGCCAGCGCGTCGAGTTGCGGGCTCCACGACACGACGTCGAGCCGAAAGAACGCGACCTGACCGAGGCCGGCGAGAAACAGGCCCGAGGCCAGCGTCGTGAACAGCGACGGAACTTCCGCGTAGGCGATCAACCAGCCGTTGACCAGCCCGAACACCAGCGCGAGCGCCACGGCCGCGAGGACGGCCACCGAAACCGAGTGTCCGTCCTGCACCATTTGCAAGACCAGACCGGCGGGCACCGCCAGCACCGCCACCATCGAGATGTCGATGCCTCGCCCGATCACGATGATGGCCATCGCGAGCCCGAGGATCCCCAAGATCGCGACGTTCTGCAACAGGCCGAGGACGTTGCTTGTGGCGAAGAATCCCGGCAGGAAAAGCGCGAAGCCGATGAACAGCAGCACGAAGATCGTGAAGACGATCATCTGTTGCGAAATGCGTTGATGTGTCATGCGGGGCTCCGGGAATGGGCGTTCAGCGTCCGGCGAACCGGGTTGGGCGCTTGGCAAGAAAGGCGTCGAGCGCGTCGTTGAAATCCTGCGTCGCGGCGCAGCGTAAAAACGCCGCCGCTTCGGCGTCGAGCTGTTCGCGCAGGCTGGCCTGCTGCGAGCCCCGCAACAATTGCTTCATCTCGCCGAGTGCGCGCGTCGGCCCGCTGGCCAGTCGCTGCGCCAGGTGATCGGTCTGCGCCTCGAGTTCGGCCACCGGCACGACGCGATTCACAAGCCCGAGCCGCAACGCCTCGGCGGCGTCCAGCGTTTCGCCGAGCAGCGCGATCTCGAGCGCCTTGCGCAGGCCCACGACGCGCGGCAAAGACCACGACGACGAGCCATCGCAACTCGCACCGACGTTGGCATAGGCGAGGTTGAAGCGCGTGCCTTCGGCCGCGATCGCCAGATCGCAGGCCAGCAGCAGGCTCACGCCGGCACCTGCCACAACGCCGTGCACGCTGGCGAGCACGGGTGCGCGCAGGGCGTTCAGGTGCTCGATGGCTTCATGCAGCGCCTCGATCAGTTCACGCGCCACCGGCACCGGATCGACCCGCATCTTCGCCAGGTCGCCGCCCGCGCAGAAACCTCGTCCGACACCGCTGAGCACCACCGCGCGCACGTCCGGGTCGATGGCCAGCGCAGCGGCGGCAGCGGCCAAGGCGCGGGCCAGGGGCACGTCGAGCGCGTTCAGCGCGTCGGGCCGGTTCAGGCGCAGATGCACCAGCGCGCCATCGCGATGCACCAGCAGCGGCGCGCCGGCCGATTCGGATGCGGCCGTCATGTGATCGCCCTTGGGGGCAACGAACCCGCGAGCTGCTCACGCAGCATGCGCTTGAGCAGCTTGCCGTTGGCGTTGCGCGGCAAGCTCTGGTGTTGCAGCGTCCAGCCCTCCGGCACCTTGTAGTCGGAGAGTCGGGCGCGGCTGAAACGCGCGAACTCTTTGGCACAGACGCCGTTGATATCAATCGCGCCATCGGGGTCGGGAGCGCTGGCGCCGTCGAGGTGGCGCAGTGCCACGAAGGCGTGCACGCGTTCGCCCAGTACCGGACACGGCGTGCCGATGACCGCCGCTTCCAGAACGTCGGGGTGCTGCGCCAGCACCGCCTCGACTTCGGCCGGATAGATTTTGTAGCCGCCGCGGTTGATGACGTCCTTGAGGCGGTCGTGCAGGCACAGGAAGCCATCGCCATCCAGGCGCCCCAAGTCACCGCTGCGCCAGTAGCCCGCCACGAAACTCTCGGCCGTCGCCACGGCGTTGTTCCAGTAGCCGGGCACGATCATCGGGCCTTTGATCCAGATCTCGCCGCTCTCGCCGTCGGGCAGTTCACGGCCCTCGGCATCCATCACGGCGAGTTCCCCACAGGCCACCGCGCGGCCCACGCTGTCGCCGTGGGTCGGCCCCGCATCGGTTGGCGTGATCGTCGCCGGCGAGGTGGTCTCGGTGGCGCCGTAGGCGTTCATCAGGATCAGCCCGGGGAGCCGCAGCGCCAGCTCGGCGATGGTGGCGGGTGGCATCGGCGCACCGCCGAAGGCGCCGATGCGCCAAGCCCGCAAATCATGGGCGGGCAAGTCGGTGCGAAGCAGGCACAGCTTGTACATCGCCGGCACCATCAGGGTGTGTGTGCCACGTTCTGCGGCCGCCAGCGCAAGAAAGTCAGCGGCCTTGAACGCCGGCAGGATCAGCAAGGTGCCGGCGCAGCGCAGCATCGTCGCGAACTGGGCAATCAGACCGGTGACATGGCTGAGCGGCACGCAGACCATCGAACGGTCGGCTTCGGTGAGGCCCATCGCGAGCTCGTAGTGCATGGCCGAATGCACGATGTTCAGGTGCGTGAGCATCGCGTCCTTCGGCCGACCCGTGGTGCCGGATGTGTAGAGAATCGCCGC
Source organism: Rhizobacter sp. (assembly GCA_025351675.1). Taxonomy (GTDB): domain Bacteria; phylum Pseudomonadota; class Gammaproteobacteria; order Burkholderiales; family Burkholderiaceae_C; genus LMDS01. Next base: position 4,720 of record JANXVK010000453.1, on the reverse strand, counting down.
CACATCGTCCTCGGCCGCAGCGTGCGCTGCCATCGCCGGCACGTCAGCGAGCCATGCGGCCAGTGCCGACCCCGCCGGGCCCCCCACCACGTTGCAGCGTCGGCGCAAGGCGGGGGTCTCGCCGACCGACGGCAGGCGCGACGCGAGCGCGCTGTCGACGATCACGAGCACGGCGCCGCAATCGTTCAATGCGTGGGCCAGTTCCGGGGTCTGCGATCGCGCACTCAGCGGCACGACGATCGCGCCGAGCTTCGCGCATGCCAGCACCGCCAGCACAAACGGCACGCCGTTGTCGAGCAGCAGGGCGACGCGGTCCCCGGCGACGACGCCCTGAGCTTGCAGCCCGCCCGCGAGTCGGGATGCGAGCGTGTCCAGCTGCTGCCAGGTCAGCCGCTCGGCGCCGCACACCACGGCCTCGCCGGTGCCATTGCGCGCCACGGCCTCGGCAAGCATCTGTCCGACGCTGCCCGGCCGCTGCGCAAAGCAGTGCATCACCCGATCGCCGAAGTGGCGCTCGCGGCGAAGCGCAGGCCGGCGCGGTGGCCGCGGGCTCGCGGCGCCGCTGGCTGCGGGCGTCATGCTTTGCTCCTGCGACGGCGCGGTTGTGGCGCCGCAGCCGGCCGTGGCGACAAGCCGTTCATCAGCACGTCGGTGCTGTGCCGCGCCACCTCCTCGGCGCTCATCGGGCCCTGGGGGTCGAACCAGCGACCGATCCAGCTCAAGGCGCCGGCCAACGTGAACGCAGCGAGCTTGGCGTCGCACGGCGCGAGTGAACCTTCGGCGATGCCTTGCTCGATCAGCGCGCGGAACTCGTGGTCAATCTCGGCCTTGAGCCGCCGCAGCTTCTTGCGGCTCTCGGGGGTGAGCGGGTCTTCGCCGACGCGGATCAGGCACATGCCGAATTCGCGCGTCACGATCAGGGCGTACTCATGCATCGCCGCCTTGAGCTTGTCCAACGCCGTGCCCCCCGACGCGGCAGCGGCGGCGATCGCCGAGCGCAGCAGTTCCAAGCCCAGACGGACGCACTCGAACAGAATTTCTTCCTTGTTGTGGATGTAGTAGTACAGCGTGGGTTTGCTGACCTGCAGGCGCTCGGCGACCATCGCGAGCGAAGTGGCGTGGTAGCCGAATTCGTTGAACAACTGAGCCGCTGCACGCAGGACGGCGTCGCGCTTGATCGCGCGTTCCTGATCTCGATCAAGCGGTCGCGACCAAGGGGTCGCGACGATCGGTGTACCAGCCAAGACGGTCTCCTTTCGAGGCCACGTCGAGGCGCTTCGCGCTCGACTCGGGTCGCAATCTTTCTTCTGAGAAACAGAGTTACCCGTGGGTAACAAGCGACGCAATAGTGGGCGTTAACGTTCGCTTTCGCAAGTGCGCAGGCCCTAAGGAATTCCCTAGTGACCGCGACGCTCGGTTCGCGCGCCCTGCCGTTGACGCCGGCCGTGCGTGGCATTCGTCACCCTCGCATCGGGCGTCGTTCGGGGCGCGCATTCACGAGCGGCGCGGGCGCTCATGGCGCAGGGAAACGCCGGGCTTCGCCGGCGTGGCCGAACGCGCAACTCAGAGCACGCGAAAGGTTTGCGAGCCGTCGCTCAACACGATGTCCGCGAATTCGGCGCGTGCCGTGCCGTGTTGGAAACTGCTGACCGCGATCAGCCACACACGAACGATCCGCGCCGGAGGCGGGCCCATCGCGGCCAGCACATCGGCATACACATTTCTCTCCTCGGCGCACCACTGGCCCAGGCGTTCGTTTCCCGAGCGCACCACCCAATGCGTTTCGCGAGCCGTCCACGCGCTGATCGGGCAGTGGAAGTGTGTCTCGGGCGCGAGTTGAGAACTCCAGATCCATGTCAGGTCGCGGCCGTTGTCGAACTCCGTCGCGATCGAGATGTAGTCGTGCGTCTGGGGTCGGTCTTCGGCGACGTCGCTGGGGCATTCGGTCACGCGCCAGCGCCAAGAAAGCCGCGTGCTCGGGTTCAGTTCACAGCTGATGGGTGAACAAACGATGCCCTGATCGTCGCGCGAATCGAGTGCGATCATGCGCTCGCCCGACGGCCCCACGGCGTCGGTAAAGATGCCGGCGGAGCCGGTTTCCAGCAGGTAATTCCAGTCGGCCGGCGGCGCGCGGGGTGCGCGCAGGCGCGCGATTTCCGCGCTGATCAGGGGTGGCCTCAACCCGCTGTCATCCAGCGCTGCAAGTGCACTGGCAGCGTCGCCGCACCATCCGATCGCCAGCACATCGATGCCGCCGGTCAGACGGCGGTACAGGGATTCGCTGGTCGCGAGATCGCCCAACGCGTTCTTCCACAGGCCCATGTAGATGCCCAACTCGAGCTCACCGTCGGCGTCCGCCACGAAGGTGCCGGTGTCGCAGGTCGGGTTGACGACTCGGCCACCGGGCGCAATCCGGGCGCACAAATGTTGGCGAGGCCCCCCGTACAGAGTCGGGTCGCGTGGGCTCCATTGCACGCGTCCGTTGGCGAACAGGCTGTAGGCTTGGCCGGCCTTCAGGCGGATGCCGGTGCCCTGCCACGGCACCTCGTTCGCATGCAATCGGACGACCTGGGCCGCGCTGATCGTTCTGCGCACGAGGGCGGCGGGAAGTGCCGCCACCCAGCGTTCGGCGCCGTCGGCAAAGCTAGCGTCCATAGGTACCTCGGGTCCATGTGTAGTTGCAGATGCTCGACATGTCGCAGTCCTCGAAAGTGTTGGTGCGCGGTAGTGCAGCCGGGTGCCAACTTTGAAACCAAGCGCGGAAATGACGTGAGCGATTCAGTCGACGGAAGCTTGAGCGTTCTCGGCGCGCGTCGATTTTTTGACCGGATGCACTCAGGTCATCAGCCAGCCCCCAGCAACGTCAACAACCTGACCGGTCACGAAAGCAGACTCAGGTGACGTCAGGTAGCAGCAGACGTCGGCAACTTCCGATGGCTCGCCCAAGCGGCGCAGCGGCGTCGCATCGACCACCGCGTTGTTCGCGGCGTCGGATACCGTGCGCACGAGTGGCGTGGCGATACGCCCCGGCGCCATCGCATTGACGGTGATGCCGTGCGGCCCGAGTTCGCCGGCGAGGTGCCGGGTGAAACCGATCAGCGCCGCTTTCGTCGCGCTGTAGTGGCAGCCGACGATGTCGCCGAGGTAGGCCTTGCCGGCGACCGACGAGAGCGACACGATCCGGCCGTAGCGGCGCGCGATCATGCCGCCGGTCAACAGGCGCGCGAAGTTGAAGGCGCCGTTGAGGTTCACGCCGACCACGCGCTGCCACTCGGCCGGGTCCATGGCGTGAATGGGCGCCGGTTTGCCGTCGTGCTTCGGCGAGATGCCGGCGTTGTTGACGAGGATGTCGATCGGGCCGAGGGTCGCCTCGATCTTGCGCCGGGCGTGCTCACAGCTCGCGTAGTCGGCCACGTCCGCAGCGGCGAAGTGCACTCGGGCACCCTGCCCGCGCCATTCGGCCGCCTGCCGCTCGCCGGCGTCGGCGTTCGCGTCGACGATGCCGACCGACGCGCCCTCGGCGACGTAGCGCGCGACGATCGCCGCACCGATGCCGCCGCTGCCTCCGGTCACGAGCACGACGCGGTCAGCGTGCCGCATCGCCGTCGTCTTTCACGGTCAACATGATCTTGCCGATGTGCTGGCTGCTCTCCATCAGCAGGTGCGCCTCGCTCGCGCGGGCGAGCGGGAACACCGCGTGGATCACCGGCAGGCAGCGGCCCTGCGCCAGCACCGGCCAGACCTTCGCCTGCAGCCTCGCCACGATCGCCGCCTTCTGCTCGATGCTGCGTGCACGCAGCGTCGAGCCGGTGAGCGTGAGCCGGCGCAGCATCACCGGCGTCGCGTCGAACTCGAACTTGCTGCCCTCGAGGAATGCGAGCTGCACCAGGCATCCTTCGAGCGCCAGGCTTGCGATGTTGCGCACGATGTAGGGCGCGCCGACCATGTCGATGATCACGTCGACGCCGCGGCCTTCGGTCTCTTGCGCAATGACGGCGGCGAAGTCTTCCTCGCGGTAGTTGATGGCGCGGCGCGCACCGGCCGCCACGCAAGCCGTGGCCTTTCCGGCATTGCCGACCGTGGTGTAGACGGTGGCGCCGAACTCTTTCGCGAGCTGGATCGCGGTGATGCCGATGCCGCTCGAGCCGCCGTGCACCAACACCGATTGGCCCGACTGCAACCGCGCCCGATCGAAGAGGTTGGCCCATACCGTCAGGTAGGTTTCGGGCAGCGCCGCCGCTTGAAGCAGGCTGAGGCCCTTGGGCACCGGCAGGCAATGGCGTGCGTCGGTGAGACAGTATTCGGCGTAGCCACCGCCGGCGACGAGCGCGCAGACCGCGTCGCCGATATGCCAGCGCTCCACGCCATCACCCAATGCGACGATCGTGCCGGCAATCTCCAGCCCAGGAACGGTTGGCGCCCCCGGTGGCATCGGATACAGCCCCATGCGCTGCAACACATCAGGGCGGTTGACCCCGGCAGCGGCGACCTTGACCAGCACTTCGCCCGGGCCAGGTCGGGGCACGGGACGGGAAACTGCCACCAGGACTTCGGGGCCTCCCGGCGTGGCGGGATCGATGGCGGTCATTTCAGCTGGGATGGGCATAAGCTTCCTTTTGGCATGATATTGACAGCGGCCAGCGCCCGGTCAACGCTCTCCGCCATGTTCGAGGATGAAGCCCTGCCCAAGCGCAAGTCGGATTTGCTGGCCGATTTGGCA
>JANXVK010000394.1 GCA_025351675.1 Rhizobacter sp. | reverse complement strand
GTCGATGTAGAGCACCGACGTGCCGTCGTCTTCGGTGTGGACGACGTGTTCGTCCCAGATCTTGTCGTACAGCGTGCGGAGCATGGTGCCTCGGGGTTTCATCAGCGCGAAGCGGATGATTTTAGGCGCTCCATGAAAAAGCGCGGCTTGCGCCGCATCCTGTCTCGATGCTGCTCGAATCGCGCGGCTTGCCAGCCGATATCTCCCAACCGGCCCCCTCGACCGAGTCGCGTCGGTTGCCGGTGACGCGGTGGCTGCATCGCTTGATGCGCCCGAGCTTCCTGGTGTCGATGTGCAGCATGTCGCGTGGTGCTTCGTGCTCGTAGCGAACCATCGGCTCCACGGGATCGAGGCTGCTGAGCAACGACAGGCCCGCCCGAGTGAGCATTCGGCTGACACTGCTCTTCAATACGCCCAGTGCCACAGCAATGCGAGCCTGCGTCGGCAGCTTGTGGCGCAACTCGACGATGGCCAGTGCCTTGGCCGGCTCGATCGCACAAGGAGAAACAGCCGGCCGAGACGAAGCATCGCCCAAGCAAACTTGGCCATCGACCAAGTAGCGACCCAGCCACTTGCGCGCTGTCGGTGTGCTGACGCCGTGCGCGGCGCGGCCTGCGGCAGGCTCAAGCCCGGCTGGCTGATGTCTTGAATCATCTCGATTCGACGAACGTACGTGAGTCGGGCATTCTTGTAGCTGTTCATCCGGCTGAGTCCTTGAAAAATCTGGTGGTTTGGCGATTACCAGTCTGTGAAACCCGGTCCGGGCGGACACCAACAACCTGTTGAACTTCACACTTGGTTACCCCCCCGTGACCGGAGGCCAAGGCCGGTGCTTCGGCAAGCAGCGCGGCGATGGCTTCGCGCATCGACTGCGAAGGCAGAGCCCTTGTTCAACCGCGCTTGACGCGGATTGCATGGCATGGGATTTGCCCCTGCTTGAATCGACACAGCGGTCTTCAAGCCGTTGTCGCCCGAAACCGAGGTGCTGCATCGGCTCCGCCCCTCCCCGAATGGATGTCAGGGTCACCACCTGTTTCATTTCAAACTGCAAGGCCTGAACATCCAGCTCGTCAAATTTCCGGTCGGACCGCACGATCCGCACCGACTCACCCCCACGAAGGATGAACATGAAGCAACGAATCTGGCAGCTCGGCATGACCGCCGTGGCAGCTCTGGCCCTCAACGCCTGCGGAGGTGGTGGCAGCGAATCTCAGTCGGGGGCGACGCAAGCCGCGCAACCGAACGCCACCGCGCTCGCGGCACGCAGCGACACGCGCGAGCCGGCCGACCCGTCCGCGGCAAAGGCCGCCGGCAACGGCGCCTACATCGTGCGGCTGGCGGACGAGCCGGTCGTTGCCTACAAGGGCGGGGTTGCCGGCCATGCCGCGACCAAGCCGAACAAAGGCCAGAAGATCGACCCCAACGCGCCGTCGGTGGTCAAGTACATGGGCTACCTCGCGGCCCGCCAGGATGCCGCGCTCGCCAGCGTTGGCGGCGGCAAGAAGCTCCACAACTACGGCTATGCCTTCAATGGCTTCGCCGCCACGCTGACCGATGCTCAAGCGCAGAAGCTGGCGCTGACAGCCGGCGTGCTGTCGGTCGCGAAGGACGAGGCCCGCCCGATGGACACGGCCACGACGCCGGCCTTTCTCGGCCTGAGCGGCCCGACCGGCTTCTGGGCCACCAAGGCGACCGGCGAGAACGTCATCATCGGCGTGATCGACAGCGGCGTCTGGCCCGAGCACCCGAGCTTCTCGGACCGCAGCGGCACGAACGGCAACGCCACCAAGGACGGCAAGCTCGCCTACCAGCAGATCCCCGGCTGGCACGGCAAGTGCGTTCCGGGCGAGCAGTTCAACGCGTCCGACTGCAACCAGAAGCTGATCGGCGCGCGCTATTACAACGCCGGCTTCGGCGGCAACGCCGGCATCGACGCGACCTTGCCGCACGAGTTCAACTCGCCGCGCGACCACAACGGCCACGGCACGCACACCGCGTCGACCGCCGGCGGTAACGCCAACGTCACGATCACCGGAGAGGCCGCGCGCTTCGGTGCGATCAACGGCATCGCGCCGCGCGCCCGAATCGCCGCCTACAAGGTCTGCTGGTCGGTGCCCGGCACGGCCGGCTCCTGCTACGGCTCCGACACGATCGCCGCCGTCGATCAAGCCATCGCCGACGGTGTCGACGTGCTGAACTACTCGGTCAGCGGTTCCCAGACCAATTTCCGCGACCCGGTCGAGATCGCGTTCCTGTACGCGGCCGATGCGGGCGTGTTCGTCGCAACCTCGGCCGGCAACAGCGGTCCGAACGCCTCCACTGTCGCGCACCCCGGACCGTGGGTCACGACGGTGGCGGCGGGCACGCACGACCGCAATCTCGTCGGCTCGGTCACGCTCGGCAACGGCGTGACCTACTCCGGCGCGTCGCTCGCGACGCCGGTCGGTCCGGCCGCCTTCATCGACGCGGCGCGGGCCGCGTTGCCCGGCGCAGACGCGGCGAAGGTGCTGCTGTGCTACGCGGCGGTCGACAACGGCGGCGCCGCCGTGCTCGATCCGGCCAAGATCGCCGGCAAGATCGTGCTGTGCGACCGTGGCGGCAACGCGCGGATCAACAAGAGCTTGGCGGTCAAGGAAGCGGGCGGCATCGGCATGGTGTTGGTCAACACCTCCGCCGGCACGCTCGAAGCGGACATCCACGCGGTGCCGACTGTCCACTTGGCAAACACAGACCGCCCCGCGGTCAAAGCCTACGCCGCTGGTGCCTCGCCCACGGCCACGATCAATGGCTCGGTCATCGACCGCAGCGCGGCGGCGCCGTTCACCGCAGCGTTCTCGTCGCGCGGCCCACTGCAGGCCAGCGGCAGCCTGCTCAAGCCCGACCTGATCGCTCCGGGGCAGAGCATTCTCGCGGGGGTGGCCCCTCCCGGGAACGCCGGCAAGCTGTTCGACTTCTACAGCGGCACCTCGATGTCGAGCCCGCACGTCGCCGGTCTGGCGGCGTTGATGAAAGAACTGAAGCCCGGCTGGTCACCGATGGCGATCAAGTCGGCGCTGATGACGACCGGCTACGACGTGCTCGACGTCAACGCCAACGGCAGCCCCATCAGCGATGCGACGCGCATTTTCCGGCAGGGCGCCGGCCACGTCGCGCCGATGAAGACGGCGGATCCAGGTCTGGTGTTCGATTCAGGCTTCAACGACTGGATCGGGTTCCTGTGCGGCACGCAGCTGCCGGTGGCGTCGTGTACCGCCGCGGGTATCCCGGTGATCGAGCCGAGCAACCTGAACGGTGCGTCGATCGCGGTGGGCGCACTGGCCGGCACGCAGACCATCACGCGTACCGTCACCAACGTCGGTTCGGCCACCGAAACCTACACGCCCAGCGTCGCCGGGCTGACGGGTGTCACGGTGGCGATGTTGCCCGCCACCCTGACGGTACCGAAGAACGGCAAGGCGAGTTTCACGCTCACCTTCACGCGCACCACAGCGGCGCTGAACGCTTACACCGGCGGGCAATTCACGCTGATCGGCACCGACCCGAATCACCGCGTGCGGCTGCCCGTGGTGGTGCGCCCGGTTGCGCTCTCGGCACCTGCCGAGGTTGGCGCGAGCTACGGCCTCACGTTCGGCTACACCGGCGCATTCACCGCGACGCCGCGCGGCATGGTGCCGGCCGCGACATCGACCGGCTCGATCGTGACCGATGCCACACTGGACTTCCAGGTAACCGTTCCGGCCGGCACGACCTACGCTCGCTTCTCGTTGTTCGACTCCGACATCAGCCAGCCGAGCGACCTCGACCTCGAGGTTTACGGTCCGACGGGCGCCCCGGTCGGCGGCAGCGGCGGCGGGACGAGCGCCGAGGAAGTCAACCTGCTGAACCCGGCTCCCGGCGTCTACACGGTGCGTGTGGTCGGCTACGCGATTCCGGTCGGCACGGCGAACTTCACGCTGTTCAACTGGACGCTCGGCGCGGCGGCCGCGGCGCCGGCGAACATGGTTGTCTCGGCGCCCGCTTCGGCGGTCCAGGGTCCGGCAACGATTGGCCTGAGCTTCAGCAACCTGACGTCGGGCACACGCTATCTGGGCTCGGTCGCTTACGCAGGTGTCGCCGGTCTGCCGAATCCGACGATCGTGCGGGTCAACGCGCCCTGACGGACCCGGCTCCGTCGAATGAGGCCCCGCGGCGCAAGCCGCGGGGCCTTTCTTCTTGGGCGTTGCCGCCTGCAGGTGGCGAGCCGGCGCGCGACTTCAGATCCGACTGTCGGCGACCGGTTCGGTCGCGCGCCCCGGCGGGCACAGCACGGGCGCGCCCCGCAGGGCGGCGTGGTAGTCGAGCACGGCGTTGCCCGAGCGCACCCGGATGAGGTAGCCCGGCACCAGCGCCATCGTGTACATCATGCCGGGCTCGGGGCAACCGATAGCTCCGTCGCGCCAGGTCACGCGCGCGGCGCTGACGAGTGCGGGCGGCACCGCCCCGGGCGCCGCCCTGCGCGCTGCATCGATCAGCGCGGCCTGAATCATCTCGCGCAGTGCTGCATCGGTGACCGGCATCGGCGAGCTTTCATTGGCGACGGGGGCCAAGCGGGAAGCCGATGCGATCTCGCTGGTTCGCGCCGCGCCAAGTGAATCGGCTGCGCCCGACAGCGAAGACCCTGCACAACCCGTCAGCAACGCCGCCAGTCCGGCCAGCGCACACGCACGCGCGGGCATCGAGTCGGTGGCGCAACCAGCGCGGCTCATCGCGCGCAATCAACCGCGTTGCGCGATCGGTGTCACGTTGCGTGCGGTCGAACCGCTGAACAGCTGGCGCGGACGGCCGATCTTGTACTCGGGGTCGCCGATCATCTCGTTGAGCTGCGCGATCCAGCCAACGGTACGCGCGAGCGCGAACACCGCCGTGAACAGCGGCACCGGGATGCCGATCGCGCGCTGCACGATGCCCGAGTAGAAGTCGACGTTCGGGTAGAGCTTGCGCGAGACGAAGTAGTCGTCTTCGAGCGCGATCTTCTCGAGCGCCATCGCGAGCTTGAAGATCGGATCGTTGTGCAGGCCGAGCGCGTCCAGAACTTCG
>JANXVK010000386.1 GCA_025351675.1 Rhizobacter sp. | reverse complement strand
GGCCGAGCTGCACGGCACGACCGGCTTCGAGGAGATGGAAACCAGCGCCGGCGGCCACCCGGTGCGGCGCCTGGCGAGCCGGCCCGCGACGCCGGGCAACGCGCTGGTGATGTCGATCGACATCCGGCTGCAGGCGCTGGTCGAGGAGCTGTTCGGCGATCGGCGCGGCGCATTGGTCGCGATCGACCCGCGCAACGGCGAGGTGCTGGCCTTCGTCAGCAAGCCCAATTTCGATCCGAACCTGTTCGTCGACGGCATCGACCAGGAGAACTGGAAGGCGCTGAACGAGTCGCTCGACAAGCCGCTGCTGAACCGCGCGCTGCGCGGCACCTATTCGCCCGGCTCGACCTACAAGCCGTTCATGGCGATGGCCGCGCTGACCTTGGGCAAGCGCACGCCGCAGCAGGCGATCAGCGACCCGGGCTACTTCAACTTCGGCAACCACCGTTTCCGCGACGACAAGGAAGGCGGACACGGCACGGTCGACATGTACAAGTCGATCGTCCAGTCGTGCGACACCTATTACTACGTGCTCGCGAACGACCTCGGCGTCGACGCGATGCACGACTTCATGGCCCCGCTCGGCCTCGGCCAGCTCACCGGCATCGACATGCAGGGCGAACTGCGCGGCGTGCTGCCGTCGACCGAATGGAAGCGCAACGCTTACAGAAAAAAGGAGATGCAGAAGTGGTACGCCGGCGAGACGATCTCGCTCGGCATCGGCCAAGGCCAGAACACCTTCACGATGCTGCAGCTCGCGCAGGCCACGGCCACACTCGCGTCGGGCGGGCAGCGCTTCAAGCCGCACCTCGTGAAAATCGTCGAGAACTTCGCGACGCGCGAGCAGCGCCGCCCGATCGGCGAGGCGCTGCCGCCGCTGAACTGGAAGCCCGAGCACGTCGAATTCATCCGCAAGGCGATGTACGGCGTGACGCAGGAAGGCACCGGCCGCAACGCGTTCCTGAACGCGCCGTACCAGTCGGGCGGCAAGACCGGCACCGCGCAGGTCATCGGCATCAAGCAGGGCGAGAAGTACAACATGCACGCGATCGACGAGCGCCACCGCGACCACGCGCTGTACACCGCGTTTGCACCGCTGGAGGAGCCACGCATCGCGCTCGCGCTGGTGGTCGAGAACGCCGGCTTCGGCGGCGCCAACGCCGCGCCGATCGCGCGCCGCGTGATCGACTTCGTGCTGGCCGGCCAGTACCCGAGCGAGGCCGACATCGCGGCGACGAAACTCGGCCAGTCGACGGCGCCGATCGGCACGCCGCGGCCGGCGGCCTCGGTGCCACTGCCGGGCACCACGATCGACGGTGCGGCCGCGGCGCTGTTGACACCGGTCGTGCCGGTTGCCCCGGCCGCATCGGCGATGACGGCCGCCCCGTCGGCGTCGATTGCCCAGCGCGTCGCAATGCGCAAGCCATGAGCGCCGTCTTCGACCAGCGCTCGCCGTGGCAGCGCATCAAGCCGATCTTCAGCGGCTTCGATGTGCCGCTGCTGCTCGCGATCCTGCTGCTCGCCGCGGCGGGCATGCTGACGATGTACTCGGCCGGCTTCGATTCGGGCACGCGCTTCGTCGACCACGGTCGCAACATGCTGCTCGCGGCAGGCGTGATCTTTCTCGTGGCGCAGGTCACGCCGCAGACACTGATGCGTTTCGCGGTGCCGTTGTACGTGTTTGGCGTGGCGTTGCTGATCGCGGTCGCGGTCGCGGGCATCACGAAGAAGGGCGCGACCCGCTGGCTCAATGTCGGCATCGTGATTCAGCCGAGCGAGATTCTCAAGATCGCGATGCCGCTGATGCTGGCGTGGTGGTTCCAGCGCCGCGAAGGCCAGTTGCGTGTGCCCGACTTCATCATCGCGTTGCTGCTGCTGATGGTGCCGGTCGGGCTGATCGTCAAGCAGCCCGATCTGGGCACCGCGGTCCTGGTGCTGTCGGCCGGCTTGTACGTGATCTTCTTCGCCGGGCTGAGCTGGAAGCTGATCGCTCCGGTGCTCGTGATCGGCGCGATCGGTGTCACCGCGATCGTCGTCTCCGAAGACCGCATCTGCCAGCCTGAGGTGAGCTGGCAGCCGGTGCTCAAGGACTACCAGAAGAACCGCGTCTGCACCTTGCTTGACCCGACAACCGACCCGCTCGGCAAGGGCTTCCACATCATCCAGGGAATGATCGCGATCGGCTCCGGCGGCATCAACGGCAAGGGCTTCATGAACGGCACGCAGACGCACTTGGAGTTCATCCCCGAGCGCACTACCGACTTCATCTTTGCGGCCTACTCCGAAGAGTTCGGCCTGATCGGCTGCGGCGCGCTGGTGCTCAGCTTCATCTTCCTGATCTTTCGCGGGTTGACGATCGCGGCCGATGCGCCGACCGTTTTCACGCGGCTGCTCGCGGGCGCGATCACGCTCTCGTGGTTCACCTACGCGTTCGTCAACATGGGCATGGTCAGCGGCATCCTGCCGGTGGTGGGCGTGCCGCTGCCGTTCATCAGCTACGGCGGCACCGCGATGGTCACGCTGGGTCTGGGGCTGGGGATTCTGATGTCGATCTCGAAGAGCCGGCGCTTGATCCAGAGCTGAGCCGAGCGCGCCGCGCCTCCTAACGCCGGCATAACGCGCCCCTCCCTATAACGTATAACGGCAGCACGGCGCGGCTCCCGCGTCGCAACTGCCTGCTGGAGGAAGCCATGAAAGACACGAAACGAACGACCGCCGCCGCGCTCTTTGCCGCGGCATTGCTTGCCGCGATCTGCACGCCTGCCGTGGCCGACCCGCTGGCTGCCACCGGATCGTCGTGGCGCGTCACTGCAGCCGGCCCGGCGGCCGGTTGGGACAGCAGCGCCAGCTTCGATGCCACGGCTTGGCAATCGGCGACCGTGCTCTACGACGTGTCCGACTACCTCGGCTCGGCCTACGCCGGCACGAAGGGCATCTGGACGCAGGCCGGCCAGTACTCGACCAACGAGACCACGATCTGGGGCCGCACGGTGCTCAATCTGGCCGCAGCACCGCAGAGTGCGACGCTCGAATACGGCATCGACGACGACGGCGACATCTTCGTCAACGGAGCATTGGTGGTTGGCGATCACAACGGCATGGCCAACAACGGCTTGGTGGACATCACCTCGTACTTGGTCGCCGGCGCCAATGTCATCGGGTTCTCCGCCACCGACAATTTCGCGGTGTGGGGCTACAACCACTCGGCTTGGCTCCGGATCGAGGGCACGGTCGCCGCGGTGCCCGAGCCCTCGACCTATGCCATGTTGCTGATCGGCCTCGGTGCGGTCGGTCTGGTCCGCGGCCGGTTGCGCCGCGAGCGCGACCGCTGATACCAGCCAGCGCCTCAGGCACGCGAGGCGGGCGGCTCGCCGCGAAGCGGTGGGTCGACCGGCCGGGGTGGCGGGTGCGACGCCTTGACGGCCTCGGTGGCGGCGCTCGGCTCGGCGCCCGCGGCGCTGCTCGACGGCAGCCGCACCGTGATCAACGTGCCGGGCGGCGTGCGCGTCGTGGCGTCGGTGATCGTGACCTCGGCACTGTGCTGCACCGCGATCTCGCGCACGATCGCCAAGCCCAGCCCGGAGCCGTCGACCTCGGTGCCGAGCGAGCGGTAGAACGGCTGGAACACCAGCTCGCGCTCGGCCAGCGCGATGCCGGGCCCCGAGTCCTCGACCTGCAGCACCACGACCTGACCGAACGGGTCGTCGATCACCCGGACCGTGACCGTGCCGCCGGCCGGCGTGTACTGCAGCGCGTTGTCGACCAGGTTGCGGATCAGCTCGCGCAGCAGCAGCGCATGGCCGAGCACCTGCGGGCCTTGCGGGTGGCGCGCCAGGGCCGCGTCGCCCGGGCCTTCGTAACCGAGGTCGATGCGCTTTTCGAGTGCGCGCGGTACGAAGTCGTGCACGGTCTCGGTCGCCAGGCGGGCCAGGTTGACGGGCTGGCGCTGCGCGACCGGCTGCTCGTTTTCGGCACGCGCCATCGCGAGCAGCTGGTTCACCATGTGCGCGGCGCTCTGGCTCGACCTGGCGATCTGCTGCAGCGTCTTCTTCAGCGCCTGCGGGTCGTGCTGGCCGGCGTCGATCTGGCGCTGCGCGAGCTCGGCCTGGGTGCGCAGGCCGGCGAGCGGGGTCTTGAGCTGATGCGCCGCATCGGCCAGAAAGTGCTTCTGCGAGCGCATCGACTGATCGAGCCGGGTCAGCAGGTCGTTGATCGCGCGCACCAGCGGGGCGACCTCTTCGGGCGCCTGGCGCTCGTCGATCGGGCTCAGGTCGTGGCTCTCGCGCTTGCGGATGCGCTGCTGCAACTCGTTCAGCGGCGCGATGCCGCGCGCCAGCGCGAGCCACACCAGCAGCACCGCCAGCGGCAGGATCACGAACTGCGGCAGGATCACGCCCTTGATGATCTCGGTGGCCAGGCGCGAGCGCTTGCCGAGCGTCTCGGCGACCTGCACCAGCGGCGCGTCGGTGGCCGGGCCCGGTGTGCGGTCCTGCGCCCGCTCTTGCACATTCACCCACATGTACGCGACGCGCACGGTCTCGTTGCCCAGTGTCTCGTCGCGAAAGCGCACCTCGCCGGCGGGCGCGCGGTCTTCGTCGGCGGGCACCGGCAAGGCGGTGTCACCGCTCAGGTACTCGCCGCGCAGGCCGAGCACCTGGTAGTAGATGTCGTCGGCCTCGTCGGTGCGCAGGATTTCGGCCGCCGCCGCCGGCAGCTTGAACACCGCCTGCGCCGGGCCGCTGTGGGCACCGGCATTGGCGCGCACCGAGACCTCCTTCGCCAGCACCCGCACCATCTCGCCAAGCTCGCGATCAAAGGGCTTGTTGGCGATGCCCTGCGCGACCAGCCAGGTCAGCACCACGCTCATCGGCCACAGCAGCAGCAGCGG
>JANXVK010000395.1 GCA_025351675.1 Rhizobacter sp. | reverse complement strand
TCGAACCGACTTCGGTAGCCGTTGTCTTTGTCTGCCGACAAAAGAACCAGCGGTCGACCTAGCAAGCTACTCCACGCCGACAGACCCTCGATCTGTGCAATACCGGTTTCTTCGCGGACTAGCACCACGCCCGCCCCCTCGATCGCGAGGGCAAGGTCCTCAATTGCGGCCCTGCCAAGGCGCCAGACGTCGCGGCATTCAATCGCCGCGAGTTCGATCTCTCCGGCGGTGATCTCTTCCGGATTGGCAAAGTCACGGTGGGGCAGGTTCACCGCCGGGAAGTCCACGAACTCCGACAGGGCCAGTGCGATGTCCTGCGCCCATTCGAGCCTGGCTTCGAGCATGGCCCTCGCCGCGACGTGCGCTGACGCATTGCTGCGAAACAGCGGCAAGGAGACCTTTTCCGCGGGCGGCCTCGTGAACCATTCGGGCGTCACGTTCACAACACCAGCCAAACGATCGAGCGCTTCGCGCTCGGGCGCTTGGCTACCCGCACGCCACTTGCTCACCGTCGCCGGTGACACACCGACCATCGAAGCGAGTTGCGCTTGCGTCAGCCGCCGAGCGGCCAGCATCTGGCTAAGGCGCTCCCGCTGAAAGCCCTGGACGCCACCGCGGCTCATGACGTTGTGCCGCCCATGTCCTTCTTGCCGATGTTCTTCTTCAGCTTCGGCACGGCTAGGTCCGCTTGGCCCGGCTGACGCGCGTCGTGTCGCTTGACGAACAGGTCCAAGGGCTCGCGGAACAACCAACCACGCATGTGGCGATCAGGCACGGCGATCTGAATGGACGTGGGCGCCTCTGGACGGACCTGCAGCGATCCGGAAAAGCAGGCAACGAAGAACGCCACAGCATCTGCAGGCGGTTGGTACTGCCCGAACAACTCAGGCTGCACCAGCGGCTCGATGGCCATGTTGGCGAATGCCATCTGCCGACGAGTCTGGCTGCGTCGGCCGTTGATCCAGAACCCTTCCGGAATGTTGAACCTGGCAAGCGTGAACACGCCAGTGCGACCGGTCACGAGGCCGTTGCCTCGGATGGCGGTCGGTGCCGCATCACCGCCGGCGAGGGCGCGGTGGAACGCTTCGTTCATGTTGAAGTGACGGAGCTGGCCAACGACATGCGGGAGATGGCCTTCGTCCATGCCTTTCGCCGACCCGAACGCGCGCTCCGCTCCGGCGCCGAGCGCGTCCTCGATGCCCAGCACCAAGTCGCGCGGAACGTTGCGTAGCAGCAGGTCGGGAATCGTGTCCTTGGTGGGCTGGTTTATGGTTCAGGCATCCAATGCTTCGGTTTCGCTTAGCGGGATTTTACATCTATATTGTTTCGCTTAAAACCGCGCCTATCGAAAAGAATCGCTGCCAGCAGGCCGGCGAATTACCAGGCGAGGCATGCCAATGCGCCCGGACTTCGCTCAACCCCTTGAGCCTAAAGTCAGGACCTTGGCCTTCTTCCTGATCGCCGGCAGCTCGGGCAGTGCCTTCGACCCGGAAGCCGCCTTAGCAGGCTTGGCGTCGTCCTGCGGCGGATCGGATTCCAACTTCTCAGCACTGCACACTTCGCGAGCCAAGAGTTCAAGCGACTTCCGCTTCTCAAGCATGTAGTCATGCCCGTCGTAGTGGCGGGCCTGCACGCCGGTCAGGCCGTGCGACTGCAGATGGCCTCGCACCTCCCGACTGACGCCGTTGGCTGCCAGCAGCGTCTCGACACCAGATCGAATCCGCTTCAGCTGAAAGCCGTCGATTGCCTCGCCGACCAAAGCGTGAGCCCAGCCGGCCAGCGTCCGCACGCTGATGGGCTTCTTGCCGGCGGTCGTGGAGATGGCGAACTCGCCGACGCGCTTTAGTGTCGCGAGGTCAGGGCGCGCGTCGGGCAGCAGGGGAATCTGATGCGGACGCGGCCCCTGACCGGGCCGGCCCTTGCCGTCGAATATCGTCAACGCGTCGCCCGCCACATCCGCCCACCTCAGCCTGACGAACTGCTCGATGCGCTGACCACCGGTCAGCAGGTGCAGTCGCAATGCCGCTGCTTCGCAGCCAGCGGGTTCACCAATCAACTTCCAGTAGGCTCGCAATTCGGCCTTCGAGAACGGCCGTTTGTCTGCACGGTCGAACTGCGGCGAGCGCCGGGTCTGGGCCGCAGGGTTGAAGACGATGCCGAAGGCTTTGAAGACCACCGGAATCGAGGCTGTGGTCCGAACATCGAGCGCGCACTGGTACGCAGCCCGAAGGTACGAACGCAGTTTGTTGGCGGTTCGACCCTTGCCCGACTCGATCAGCCGACGCAGCATGTCCAGCACCTGGTCTGGTGTCAGGTCGACGGCAGGCGCATCCGCTACCGCGGGCCATGCGGCGGTGACGTGCGACTTGAAGATCTGATTGGCGTCGACATGACTGCGACGACCCTGCGTCTTCAGGTGCGCCACGTAGGCATCGAGAAGCTTCTGCAGCGTCCGCGTGGACTTCTCGACCTCGACCGCTTTCTGGGCGAGGAAGGTCTTGCGCTTCTCGGCCTTGACCTCCTGCAGACCACCCGTGTCAGCGCGCTCGACGTGCACATCGGCCAGCGTCCTGCACTTCTCCAGCGCCGCTGCGATGCCGTAGCCGCGTTGTGTAGGTTGCAGTTTTTTCGGCGGCGCGGCGGGGTCGTAAGAGGTGGCGCCGGAATTCTGAACACAGCGATAAGTGGAAACTCTGCGACAACAACCCGGGCCCGAGGCCCGAGAAAGCAGGATGACCATG
>JANXVK010000367.1 GCA_025351675.1 Rhizobacter sp. | reverse complement strand
GTCTGCGGGTCGGCGAGCAGGTCACGCGCGGTCGCCGGCAGCCCGGGAGCCAGCGAGACCTCCGCACCGTAGCCGTCCCAGTTGCGGCCCGATGCGCCGGTGACAAAGCCGTCGGCGGCCATCGCCGCCACACCCGGCAGCATCGGCACCTTGGCCCATTCGATCACCGCCGTGACGCCGGCGCCGCGCGCCAGCTCCAGCGTGTGACCCGCCAAGCCGAAGCCGGTCACGTCGGTCAGCGCGTGCACGCCCGGCATCGCAGCGAACGCGATGCCCGGCTTGTTCAGCATCGTCGCGGTCTTGACGAGTTGCGCGTAGCCGGCGGCGTCGAGCTTCTCCTTCTTCAGCGCGGCGGAGAGCACGCCCACGCCGATCGGCTTGCCGAGGATCAGCACGTCGCCCGGCTTCGCGTCGGCGTTGCGGCGCACGCGGTCCGGGTGCACCAGGCCCAACACCACGAGACCGTAGATCGGCTCGACCGAGTCGATCGTGTGCCCGCCTGCGATCGGGATGCCGGCCTCGCGGCACATCGCCTCGCCGCCCTTGATGATCTGGCCGATGGCCTCCAGCGGCAGCTGGTTCACCGGCATCGCCACCAGCGCCAGCGCCATGATCGGCGTGCCGCCCATCGCGTAGACGTCGCTGATCGCGTTGGTCGCGGCGATGCGACCGAAGTCGTACGGGTCGTCGACGATCGGCATGAAGAAATCGGTGGTCGCGATCAGCGCCTGCTCGTCGTTCAGGCGGTACACGGCGGCGTCGTCGGCGGTCTCGATGCCGACCATCAGCTCTTTCGGGATCAGCCCGCCGCCGCTGTTCTTCAGGATCTCGGACAGCACCGCCGGTGCGATCTTGCAGCCGCAGCCGCCGCCGTGCGAGAAACTGGTCAGCCGCAGGGCGGCGGGAGCGTTCGGTGAGTTCATGGCGCGGGGTCCGTTCGGAGCGGTGAAGCGATGATTGTGTCAGCCGCGCGCAGAGCCTGCGCGGCCGAGCATCTCGGTCAGCAAGGCACGCACCGCGCGCGCCTCCTCGGCCGGCGCGAAACACGGCTCGCGTTCGCTGCACTGCGCCGCAAGACCGCGCGCGAACGGCGCGTCCGCGGCGAAGCGCTGCATCAGCGCGGCCAGTGCCGCCGCGTCGCCGACCGGGAAGTAGCCGCCGTAGCCGCTGCCGAGCAGGCCGACGTTGCCATCGATCCGGCTCGCCAGCACCGGCACCTGCGAGCGCACGGCTTCGATCACGACGTTGGCGCCGCCCTCCATCCGGCTCATGTGGACGAGTGCGCGCGAACGCGCGATCCAGCGGCGTGCCGCGCGCGCGTCAAGCCCGCCGAGCCAGCGGTAGGCAGGGCACGCCTGCATCGTGCGCCGGGCCTCGGCGCCGAGTGCCGGATCGAGCGCCTCGCCGACGTGGTGGATACGGATCGGCGTGGCGTGCGGCAATTGGCGCGCCGCGGCCATCAGCGTGAGCGGGTCTTTTTCGTCGCGCAGGTGACCGACGGCGACGAGGCCGACGTGGCCGGTCGCCGCGTCGCGACGCACCAGCCGCGAGGCCGATTGCACGATGCTGCGGGCCCGGGCCCGCGCCGCGGTCGGCAGCGCGTGCAAGCCCTCGTCCTGCAGCACCACGATGTGACTGGCACACTCCACGGCATGCTGAGCGTCGAGATCGGTGTCGAGGTCGCGATAGAGATCGGTGCCGGTCATCACCAGCGCCAGCGGCGCCTGCGCGTTCGCGCTGCGGAAGCGCGCGATCGAGTCGGCCGAGCGGCGCGCATGCAGTGCGATCAACGCGTCGGCGGGCGTGCCGTCCCAGTGCTTCACGATCCGCACCTGCGCGATGCCGGCCAGGAAGCGGCCCCAGCGCGAGGCGGTGTGCCAGTTGCCATTGTTCGCATCGGCCAAGGCCGGCGACACGATGCACACATGGGGCTCGGCGTTCATGCGCCGATGTTGCCACGCCGGCGGAGCGCGCATGTCTGACGCGCGCGGGCTCGCCGGCACGGGTGACGCGCGCCGGCTGGCCGGCGATGATCTCGCCGCGGCGCTGCGCGACAGCCGCGCGCACACCTGGGCGCGGGTCGGCGACCTGAGCGCCACGCAATGGCAGCCGCCGCTGCAACCCGGCGTGAACCCGATCGCGTGGGAGCTCGCGCACCTCGCCTGGTTCGCCGAGTTCTGGGTGCTGCGCGGCCCGCACGAGCGGCGGGCCGACGGCCACGCTGCGGCGCGCCATGCGCCGCGTTTCGCCGGGCCCGACGCGCACTTCGATTCGGCCCGGCTGGCCCACGCGGCCCGCTGGACCACACCGATGCCGAGCCGCGACGAACTCGCCCGCATGCTGGCCGACCAGCTCGAAGCCTGCGTCGAGGCGCTGCCGCGCGGCAACGATGCCGACGACGACGCGCTCTACTGCCACCGGCTGGCGCTGTTCCACGAGGACATGCACGCCGAGGCCTTCTGCTGGCTGCGTTCGACGCTGGGCTACGCCGCGCCGGCGGGTCTCGCGATGCCGCGCGTGCCCGCGAATGCGCAGGTCGCGATACCGGGCGGCGAGCGCTGCATCGGCGCGAGCCCGGCCGCGGGCGGCTTCGCGTTCGACAACGAGCAGCCGGCGCGCGGCGTCGTGCTCGCCGACTTCGAGATCGACCACGCGCCGGTCA
Source organism: Rhizobacter sp. (assembly GCA_025351675.1). Lineage (GTDB taxonomy): Bacteria > Pseudomonadota > Gammaproteobacteria > Burkholderiales > Burkholderiaceae_C > LMDS01. The sequence goes on along the minus strand of JANXVK010000367.1, from coordinate 3,573 downwards.
GCGCCGGCGCCTTCGCGCGCTTCGTCGAGGCCGGCGGCTACGACGACCCTCATTGGTGGCCGGGCGCGGCCGGGGCGTGGCGCGCACGGTCCGGGGTTGCGCATCCCCAGCACTGGCGGCGCGACGCGCGCGGCGCATGGCAGCTGCGCTGGTTCGATCGATGGCTGCCGCTCGACCCGGACGCACCGGCGATGCACGTCAGCGCCTTCGAGGCCGAAGCCTGGTGCGCATGGGCCGGCCGGCGCCTGCCGAGCGCCGCCGAATGGGAGGTCGCCGCGCCGCAGCTCCATTGGGGCCACAGCGTCTGGGAGTGGGTGGCTGACCCCTTCGCGCCCTACCCCGGCTTCGCCCCCGGTCGATACCGCGAATACTCCGAACCCTGGTTCGGCGATCACCGCGAACTGCGCGGCGGCGCCTTCGCCACCCACGCGCGGCTGCACGACGCGCGCTACCGCAACTTCTTCCAGCCGCAGCGCACCGATATATTCGCGGGCTTCCGCAGCGCCGCGCGGTACTGACCCCCGTACCCTGTCGAACACTCTTTCATCAAGAAGCCGTCCACGCCATGAACAAACTCATCACCCCTCTCCTCGCCGCCGCGGCGCTGCTGCTCGGCGCCGGCGCCGCGTTTGCCCAGAGCACCGTGCTGCGCGTCTCCGCGATCCCCGACGAGGCGCCGACCGAACTGCAGCGCAAGTTCAAGCCGCTCGGCGACTACCTGAAGAAAGAGACCGGGCTCGACGTGCAGTTCACGCCGGTGACCGACTACGCCGCCGTCGTCGAAGGCCTGGCCAGCAACAAGATCGACCTGGCTTGGCTGGGTGGCTTCACGTTCGTGCAGGCGAAGATCCGCACCCAGGGCGGCGCGGTGCCCATCGTGCAGCGGGCAGAGGACGAGAAGTTCACCAGCCGGTTCATCGTGCCGATCGACAGCCCGGCCAAGAGCCTGGCCGATCTGAAGGGCAAGAACTTCGCGTTCGGCGCGCCCTCGTCGACCTCGGGCCACCTGATGCCGCGCTTCTTCCTGATGAAGGCCGGCATCAACCCAGACACCGACTTCAAGGCCGTGGCGTTCTCGGGTGCCCACGACGCGACCGTCGCGTTCGTGGCCTCGGGCCGTGTCGAGGCCGGCGTGCTGAACGCCTCGGTGTGGGACAAGCTGGTCGAAAGCGCGAACCCGAACGCCGCCAAGGTGCGCGTGCTCGCGACCACGCCGCCGTACTACGACTACAACTGGACCGTGCGCCCCGGCCTCGACGCCGCGCTGACGATGAAGCTCACCGACGCGTTCCTGAAGCTCGACCCGAGCCAGCCCGCGATGAAGGAGATCCTGGACCTGCAGCGTGCGAGCAAATTCATCGCGACCAAAGCGTCGAACTACGACGGCATCGAGGCGGCGGCGAAGTCGGCAGGCCTGATCAAGTGACACTCACGCGGTCCCGGGCAACATGAGCCTGTCCTTCGACCGGCTCGGCCTCGTCCATCCGAACGGCCACCGCGCGCTGCAGCGCGTGAGCTTTGCGGTCGGCGCGGGCGAGCGCGTCGCGATCATCGGCCCGTCGGGCGCCGGCAAGACCAGCCTGCTGCGGATCGCCGCGGCCGCGCTGCGACCGAGCGAAGGCCGGGTCGAGGTGCTGGCCGTGAACCCGTGGCAGGCCGGCAGTGGGGCGCTGCGGCAACTGCGTGCGCGCATCGGCATGATCCATCAAGCGCCGCCGATTCCGCCGCGGCTGCGCGTCGTCACCGCGGTACTCGCGGGGCGGCTCGGCGCCTGGTCGACGCGGCGTGCGCTGCTGTCGCTGGCCTACCCCTCGGACATCGCCGGCGCCCGCGCGGCGCTCGCACGGCTCGACCTCGCGGACCGCGTATTCGATCGCTGCGACCGGCTTTCCGGCGGCGAGCTGCAGCGCGTCGGCATCGCCCGCGCGCTGTACCAGCAGCCGCAACTGCTGCTCGCCGACGAGCCGGTCTCGGCGCTCGACCCGTCGCTGTCCGACGTGGCGATCGGCGAGCTCGTCGCCCAGTCGGCGCAATCGGGTGCGACGCTGGTCGCCTCGCTACACGCGGTCGATCTCGCATTGAAGTGGTTCCCGCGCATCGTCGGTCTGCGGGCTGGCGAGCTGGTGTTCGACCTGCCCGCGGCGCGGGTCGATACCTCGATGCTGCAAGCGCTGTACGCGGCCGAAGGCGCCGCGCTACCGGTGCAGGGTGAGGCGGTGGCGCCGTCTGCGGTCGACAACGTGCTGCCGTTGGTGCGCCCGGGGTGCCGATGAACGCGCTGGCAGCATCGCTGGCCGTGCCGACGCGCGACCCGCTCGCGCTGCGCCGGGCCACCGGCACGCTGATCGCCATCATGCTGCTCTGGCCGCTGCTGGTGCTCGCCGAGTTCAGGCCCTGGGCCCTGTTCGACGCCGGCAACCTGAAGGTGATGGCGGATTTTCTCGCCGGCTTCCTGCCGCCCGCGACCGGTGGCGAGTTCCTCGGGCTGCTGCTGCGCGCCTCGCTCGAGACCCTCGCGATGGCCACCGCCGGCATTGCGCTGGCACTCCTGCTCGCGCTGCCGCTGGCGTTCGCGACGACGAGCGCGCTGTCGATCTCGCGCATCGGCCCCGGCAACGCGCTGTGGCGCGGCCGTGCCGTCCGGACCACGGCGCGCAGCATCCTGATGGGCCTGCGCGCAATCCCCGAGATCGTCTGGGCGCTGCTGCTGGTGCATGCACTCGGCCTCGGGCCTGCGGCCGGCGTGCTGGCCATCGCGATCACCTACGGCGGCATGCTCGGCAAGGTGTATGCCGAGATCCTCGAGTCGAGCGACACGCGGCCCGCGCGCGCGCTGCTCGAGGCCGGCAGCGGGCGGCTCGCCGCCTTGTGCTACGGGCTGATCCCGGGCGCGGCCCAGGAGCTCGCGTCGTACACCGTGTACCGTTGGGAGTGCGCGGTGCGCGCCTCGGTGGTGATGGGCTTCGTCGGCGCGGGCGGCCTGGGCCAGCTGATGGACCAGTCGATGAAGATGCTCAACGGCGGCGAGGCCAGCAGCATCCTGCTGGTGTTCCTGCTGCTGGTGCTGATCGCCGACGCACTGAGCGCCGGCTTGCGCAGGTTGTTGGCATGAACCCGCCGATCCGCCCCGAGGGTGAATACAGCAGTGCGCAGCACGAAGGCACGCCATCGAGCACCCGATCGGATGCCGACACGCTCTCGACCGCCGAACGCGCGCGCGCGGCCGATCCGTGCCTGACCTGCGTGCTCGTCAGCGCGGCGCTGATCGCTGCGGTCGTCGCCAGCTTCGTGTACCTCAAGCTTGATCTCGGCGGCCTGTTCTCGGCCGAGTCGCTGCGCAGCAGTGCCAGATTCGCCGGCGAGTTCTTCGTGCCCGACGTGTCGGCGCCCTTCCTCGCCAAGACGGCTTGGGCCGCGCTGCAGACGCTGGCGGTATCGGCTGTCGGCACGCTGCTCGCCGGACTCGTCGGTGCGGCGCTCGCGTTGCCGGCCGCGGGCCGCTTCGGCGTCGCGCCGCGGCAGCTCGCGCGCCTGCTGCTGAACCTGCTGCGCAGCGTGCCCGAGCTGGTGTGG
>JANXVK010000336.1 GCA_025351675.1 Rhizobacter sp. | reverse complement strand
CGGGATCGGGATGCCGAAACGGCGGAAGAACTCAAGCATGTCCTCATCGGTCTCGGCACCCGGGCGCGCCGCGCGCGCACGCTCGGTGGTGCGGATGCCGACCACGGCCGGGCCGACCTTCTCGACCAGTTCGGTGAAGTCGGGCAGGCCTTGCGCGCCGACCGGCGCCGCGGCGAGCGCGCCGGTCATGCCCAGACCGAGCGCGAGCGCACCGATCCAGACGCGACGGCGCGCGATGGCGTGAATGGATGGCAGTGATGGAGCTTGGGTCAAGGTCGCCTCCCCGGGCGTGGCAGGTTCACGGATGGATTCAATCAAAGCGCCGACAACGCCAGCCCGCAGCCTACTGCTTCTTGCTGCGTTCCAGCCCCTTGGCAAACATGCGCAGTGTCGCAGGCGGCACGTCGCCGACGACCGTGACCCACCAGTCGCCCTGCTGCTGCATCAGCGTCTGCGTCGGGCCGACCGAAGCCAGCATCGGGCGGGTGTGGCGCCGCGGGTCGAAAGGCTCGATGAAGAGCGAGACCCAGGTCAGGCCATCGGAGAAGATCGTCTGCAACACCTGCGGGCGATGCTCGGCATTGCTCGTCGTGTCGACCTGACCTTCGGTGGCCCCGTCCAGCGGCCGCTTCACGCAACTGACTTGGCGGAAACCCGGCGCCGCCTGGCGCATGGCCCAGCCTTCGGCCTCGAGCTTGGTGGGTGTCAGCACCGGGCGCACGACGCGGTAGCCTTCGAGCTTCTTCATCGGCTGCAGCACCGACTCGGGCTGCGGCCTCACGTTGATCGTCACATCGGAAAATGCCGACGACTCGAGCACCTCGTTGCGCTCGCCGATCACATCGGCGCGCAGCAACAGGCCAGAGGCTTGGTCGGCCCAGAGCCGGTAGCCGTAACGGTAGGCATCGCGTGGCTTGACGAGCAACACATCGGCGTCGCGGCCTGCGACACGATCTGCGCCTTGGGCTCGCACGTCGTACAAGTCAGCGATGCGATCGTCGCCGGCCTGCAGCAACGCCGGGAACTGCGCCAGCAGGGTGCGCTGTTCGACCATCGCGATCTTCGCCGCCGGCCACATTGTGGTCACGACATCGTTGTGGCGATAAACATGGCGCGCTTGACCATCAAGTGCCTCGCTGCGCTCGAACTGGCTCGGGCCTTCGCAGAAGTGCGCGATTCGCGCGCTCGACACGACACCCCCGCCGGTCACCACAAACGTGCCTTGAAAATTGCGGTGGCTCGCCGCCTCGTGAATGCGCAGGAGCCAGCCACGCACCTCGCGCGTCTGCGTGTCGGCGCCGGCGGCAGCGCTCGCCTGCGCCCATGCTGACGACGTGACGACGCAGAAGGCACCGGCCAGTGCCAGCACGGAGAAGGGCCGGAACGACATGAGAGCGGACGAAAGCAGCACGATCCGGTCAGCGACCCGACGCGACTTCGGCGGTCGCGTTGCGCAGGTAGGCGGACGGCACACCCAGCGCCGAGCTGCCGGCGAACTGCTTGTGCGCCGCCAGATAACGATCGAGACGCGCATCACGAATCACCTGCCCGGTGGCGACGAAGGTCTGCGGCTCGGGCGCGAGCGCAGCCGGGTTGCCGACGGGCGCCGTGGCGCCCGCGAACGATGCCGGCGCGGCTGCCTGCGCCACACTCGTCGCGTCATTTGGTTCGGGCAGCACATCCGGGCGGGTCAGCGTCAACACGCCGGCCACGGCGACAAAACCGGCCGCGACCGCGCCTGGCGCGATCCAGCCCCAGCGACGCGAACCGCGGCCAGCCACGGCACGAACCGCCGCGGGCGACGCGATGATGGAAGGGGCGTCGAGCGGCTTCGGCGCCAGCACGACCGGCTCGTTCGCCAGCTTCGTGCGCAAGGTGTCGAGAAAGGCCGTGTCACGCGCGGGGTGGGTGGCCAGATCTTCGGAGCGCAGCACGTCGCCGATCAGGTGCCAAGCGTGCCAGGTGGCCCGCGACTCGGTGCTTTCGCGCCAGTGAGCGCAGGCCTGCGTGACCGCGTGGCCGTCGAGTTCGCCGTCGAGCAGCGCCGAGAGCCGCTCACGGGCTGCCACATTCGCTTCGGAATCATCCAACATGTGCTTCTCCGTCAACCATCTTCACCACCGCTCCCCGTCCCGCGTGTCGAGCAGCGGGCGCAGTTTCAGCGCGATCGCCTCGCGCGCGCGAAATATCCGCGAGCGCACCGTGCCAATCGGGCAATTCATCATCTCGGCGATCTCTTCGTAGCTCAGACCTTCGATCTCGCGCAAGGTGATCGCCTGGCGGAGGTCGTCGGACAACGCTTCGATCGCAAAGTTCACTGCCGCAGCAATTTGCTTGCTCGCCAGCACGGCATCAGGGGTTTCGCCGTCGGTGAGCTCGTTCTCGACGCGCGAGCCGCCGTCGTCATCGTCATCGCGTGAGGCGCGGGCGGATTCGGTGACCAGCGGGTCGCGCTTGAGCTCCATCAGCGCCTTCTTGGCGGTGTTGACGGCGATCCGGTACAGCCAGGTGTAGAACGCGCTCTCGCCGCGAAACTGCGGGATCGCCCGGTAGGCGCGGATGAAGGTCTCTTGCGCGATGTCGGGCACGAGGTCGACATCGCGCACCATGCGGCCGATCAGGCGCTCGATGCGGCGCTGGTACTTGACCACGAGCATCTCGAAGGCCTTGACGTCGCCAGCCTTGACGCGCTCGATCAGCGGCGCGTCGGCGTCGGGGTTAACCATGCCGGTCATGTCAGAACCCCACCGGTGCGTCTTCCGCCGGCGCAGGGCGTGGCGAATAGACGGCGCAGCGCAGCGCGTGCCATTGGGATTCGAGGCCGCGGCGCTGGATCGGCAGCCACGTTGTTCGCGGCCGCGCTTCGGGCACAGCCGAGAAGTGCAGCAGCATCCACGGGCCGAGGTCGAGCGCGACGCTCAGATCGCCGCTGACCGGTTCGCCGGAAGGCGGGCCGAGATGCCATGTGCGGCCATCCCAGCGCAGATCGACGGCCGGCATCCTCGCCAGCGAGGCGCCCCATGCCACGAGCAGCACCGCGTCGAGTGCCGCTGCGATCGATGTCGGCGAAATCAATGCTGACTCGCGCAAGATCAGCCACGTCGCCATCGTGGCAATGCCGAGTGCTGCGACCACCAGCACCGCACCCCGCCACACGCCGAAGCGCTGCAGCGAGAATTGACATGCCGGTGCGGCGCGCATCGGCGCGGTGGTGTCGGGGCGAGAGCGGCAGCGGCGTCAAACGCGCTTGAAAACCAAAGTGCCGTTGGTGCCGCCGAAGCCGAAGTTGTTCTTCACCGCGTAGTCGATCTTCATCTCGCGCGCCGTGTTGGCGCAGTAGTCGAGATCACACTCGGGGTCTTGATTGAATATGTTGATCGTCGGCGGCGCGATCTGGTTCTTGATCGCCAGCACCGTGAACACCGATTCGATGCCACCGGCACCGCCGAGCAGATGCCCCGTCATCGACTTGGTCGAGCTGATGACGAGCTTGTCTTTCGCGTGCGCGCCGAACGCCAGCTTGATCGCGTTGGTCTCGTTCAGGTCGCCGAGTGGCGTGGAGGTACCGTGCGCGCTCAAATATTGCACCTGATCGGCGTTGATGCCGGCGCTGCGCAGCGCGCCCTTCATCGAACGCTTCGGGCCGTCGACATCGGGCGCGGTCATGTGAAACGCATCCGCGCCCATGCCGAAACCGACGACTTCGGCGTAGATCTTCGCGCCGCGCGCCTTCGCGTGTTCGTACTCTTCGAGCACGACGACGCCGGCGCCTTCGCCGAGCACGAAGCCGTCGCGGTCCTTGTCCCACGGACGGGAAGCTGTTTCGGGGCTGTCGTTGCGGGTCGACAGCGCGCGCGCGGCCGTGAAGCCGCCGACGCCCAACGGCGAGACGGTCGATTCGGCGCCGCCGGCGACCATCGCGTCGGCATCGCCGTGCTCGATCAAGCGCGCCGCCATGCCGATGCTGTGCAAGCCGGTCGTGCAGGCGGTGACGATCGCCAAATTCGGCCCCTTGAAGCCGTAGCGGATCGACACGTGGCCCGAGATCATGTTGATGATCGAGGCCGGCACGAAGAACGGCGTGATGCGCCGCGGGCCCTTGGCTTCGAGCTCGCCATGCGTGGCTTCGATCAGTGGCAGACCGCCGATGCCCGAGCCCACCAACACGCCGATGCGTTCGGCCTGCTCTTCGCTCAGCTCATTGCCAGTCGGCAGCCCGGAGTCCTTCACCGCTTGGATCGAGGCCGCCAAGCCATAGTGGATGAAAGCATCCATGTGGCGGGCGTCCTTGGCGGGGAAGTAGTCCTCGACCTCGAAACCCTTCACCTCGCCCGCGAACTTGCAGGCGAAGTTCGACGCATCGAACTTGGTGATGTTGGCGATGCCGGAGCGCCCGGCAACGATGTTGGCCCAGCCCTCCTCCACCGTATTGCCCATGGGGCTGATGAGGCCCAGGCCGGTCACGACAACACGACGTTGGGTCATGAAAAAGCCTGCTTACGCAGCCTTCTGGTGCTTCACGGCGTAGTCGATCGCCAGTTGCACCGTGGTGATCTTCTCGGCCTCTTCATCGGGGATCTCGATGCCGAACTCGTCTTCGAGCGCCATCACCAGCTCGACCGTGTCGAGCGAGTCAGCACCGAGGTCGGCGACGAAGGCCTTGTCGTTGATGACATCGGCTTCGGGAACGCCAAGTTGCTCGGCAATGATTTTCTTGACTCGTGCTTCGATATCGCTCATGTACTCCTCCGGGAGTGTTTGCAGAAACAGCCCGTGATTCTACGGCCTGCGGGGTGTCTTTTCGAAGACACCCGGCCATACGCCGGACGGGCCATCCGGCGGAGCGCGGCGAACGGCCGCGCCATGGGGTGGCGCCGTCGCCATCCCCTCGTCATTTCTTCAATTCATGAACATCCCGCCGTTCACATGCAGTTCGCTGCCGGTGATGTAGCCGGCATGCGGCGACGCGAGAAACGCCACCGCGTGCGCGATGTCGCTCGCGTGGCCCAGCCGGCCGAGCGGGATCTGCGCCATCAGCGCGGTCGTCTGCGCCTCCGACAGCGACTTGGTCATGTCGGTCTCGATAAAGCCCGGCGCGATGCAGTTGACCGTGATGCCGCGGCTGCCGAGCTCGCGCGCGAGCGACCGCGTCATGCCCGCGACGCCGGCCTTCGCGGCGGCGTAATTCGCCTGACCCGCGTTGCCGCTCGCGCCGACGACCGAGGTGATGTTGATGATGCGGCCGTAACGCTGCTTCATCATCGGGCGCGTAACCGCGCGGCTGACGCGAAAGACCGCCTTCAGGTTCGTGTCGATGACCGCGTCCCAGTCGTCGTCCTTCATGCGCATCGAGAGCATGTCGCGCGTAATGCCGGCGTTGTTGACGACGACGTGCAGCGCGCCGTTTTCCTTCACGATCGCGTCGATCGCGGCGTCGACAGCGGCGCCGTCGTTGACGTTCAACGCAAGCCCCTTGCAGCCCGGAAACGCGGCGAGCGCTTCGGTGATCGCCGCCGAGCCAGTGTCGGTGGTCGCGGTGCCGATCACCTTCATGCCTTGCTTCGCGAGTTCGAGCGCGATCGCTCGCCCGATGCCGCGCGACGCGCCGGTGACGAGCGCGATCTGCCCGGCCATTTGCACGTCGGTCGTCATGCCAGCAGCCCCTTCACGTCGGCGAGCGTCGCCGGGTCGAGCACGGTCGCACTGACGGCCTCGGCATCGATGCGCTTGACCATGCCGGCCAGCACCTTGCTCGGCCCGCATTCGATCAGGTGGGTGACGCCGCGCGCACGGATCGCCTGCACGGTCTCGACCCAGCGCACCGGGCCGAAGGCCTGGCGATAAAGCGCATCGCGGATCGCGGCCGCGTCGGTCTCGATCGTCACGTCGATGTTGTTGATCACGTCGATCTTCGGCACGGCGAAGTTGGTGTCGGCGAGCCGAACCTTCAATCGCTCGGCCGCCGGCTTCATCAGACTCGAATGGAACGGCGCCGAGACGGGCAGCGGCAGCGCGCGCTTCGCACCCTTCGCCTTCAGCAGGTCGCAAGCCTTCTCGACGCCAGCCTTGGTGCCGGCGATGACGGTCTGCTTCGGGTCGTTGAAGTTCACGGCCTCGACAGCTTCACCGGTTGCGACCGTGACTTCGGCACAGCCATCGCGCACCGCCTGCGCGTCCATCCCGAGGATCGCGGCCATCGCGCCGACGCCGACAGGCACCGCGTCCTGCATCGCCTGCGCACGGTAGCGCACCAGCGGCAGCGCGTCGGCAAGCGTCAGCGAGCCGGCCGCGACCAGCGCGCTGTACTCGCCCAGCGAATGGCCGGCCACAACGCTCGGCGCCATGCCCGTCTCGGCCAGCCACGCGCGGTAGCAGGCGATGCCCGCGGTCAGCATCACCGGCTGCGTGTTGGTCGTCAGATCGAGCTGTTCTTTCGGGCCGGCGTGGATCAGCTTCGCCACGTCTTCGCCGAGCGCATCGGACGCTTCTTGCAGCGTTTGCCGAACCGCGGCGTCACCGGCCCACGCGTCGAGCATGCCGACGGCTTGCGAGCCTTGGCCGGGAAAGATGAATGCGAACGTTGTCATCGGGGTGCTGCGCTCGCTGTTGCCAGTTGTGCGCGGTCTGTTGGAATGGAGTGTGCCGTGGCGGCTGGCGTGATCAGAGACAGGACTCAGAGATCGAGCAGCACCGCGCCCCAGGTGAAGCCGCCGCCCACGCCTTCGAGCAGCACCGTGTCGCCGGGCTTGATCTTGCCGCTGCGCACCGACTCGTCGAGCGCGAGCGGGATCGATGCAGCCGAGGTGTTGCCGTGCTGGTCGACCGTGACGATCAGCTTTTCGAGCGGCAGCTTGAGCCGCTTCGCCGTGCTCTGCAGGATGCGGATGTTGGCTTGATGCGGGATCAGCCAGTCGACATCGGCATCGCTGCGGCCGGCCTTCTCGAGCACCGACTTGGCCACGCCATACAACACCCCGACCGCGAGCTTGAACACCGCCGGGCCGTCCATTCTGAGCAGCGGGTCGCCCAGGATCTGCCCGCCCGACACAGTGCCCGGCACGCACAGGATGTCGATATGGCGGCCATCGGCATGCAGCTCGCTCGCGAGGATGCCCGGCATCTCGCTCGCCTCGAGCACGACCGCGCCGGCGCCATCGCCGAACAGCACGCAGGTGCCACGGTCCTTGAAATCGAGGATGCGCGAGAAGACCTCGGCGCCGATCACCAGCGCCTTGCTCGCCGCGCCGGTGCGGATCATCGAATCGGCGATCGTCAGCGCGTAGACGAAACCCGAGCACACGGCTTGCACGTCAAACGCGGCACAGCCGGCGACGCCGAGCTTTTGCTGCACCAGGCACGCAGTCGACGGGAACACCATGTCGGGCGTGCTGGTCGCGACGATGATCAGGTCGATGCTGGCGGCGTCGACATCGGCGGCCTCAAGCGCGCGGCGCGCGGCGGCCACGGCCAGATCGCTGCTGCCGATATCAGGCTCGGCGAAATGACGCGCGCGGATACCGGTGCGCTCGACGATCCATTGGTCGGAGGTCTCGATGCCGTCGACCGCCAGCTGTGCGGCCAGCGCGTCGTTCGTCAGGCGCTTGGGCGGCAGAAAGCTGCCGGTGCCGGTGATGCGCGAGTGGCGATTCGAGAGGTTCGGTGTCATGCGGTGCGTGCGATGTCTGCTGCCGCGTCGCCCGGCAAAGCAGGCACGGGCATCGCGGCCAGCGATTCGAGGATCCGGTCATGGACCCGATCCAGCAGGCCGTTTCGAGCGGCATCATAAGCCCGATTCAAGGCCTGCTCGAACGCGAAGGCATCGGCCGAACCGTGGCTCTTGAACACCAGCCCACGCAGGCCCAGCAGGGCCGCGCCGTTGTAGCGCCGGTGATCGACGCGCCTCTGCAAGCGCCGCAGCACCGGCAAGGCGGCCAGCGCAGCGAGCTTCGTGAACGGGCTGCGGGTGAACTCCTGCTTGACGAACTTCGACAGCATCGAGGCCAAGCCCTCCGAGGTCTTGAGCGCGACGTTGCCGACGAAGCCGTCGCAGACGACGATGTCGGTCGTGCCCTTGAAGATGTCGTTGCCTTCGTCGTTGCCGTGGTAGTTCAGCATGCCGCTGGCCGCGGCCGCGCGCAACAACTCCGCCGCCTGCTTGATCGTCTCGCTGCCCTTGATCGCCTCTTCGCCGATGTTCAGCAGGCCCACGCTCGGGTTCGCCTTGCCTTCGACGGCCGCGACCAGCGCGCTGCCCATCACCGCGAACTGCAGCAGGTGCTCGGCGGTGCAATCGACGTTCGCGCCGAGATCGAGCACCGTGGTGCCGCCGTCGCGCTGGTTCGGCAACACGGTCGCGATCGCGGGGCGGTCGATGCCTTCAAGCGTCTTCAGCACGTAGCGCGAGACGGCCATCAGCGCGCCGGTGTTGCCGGCCGAGACGCAGGCGTGGGCCGCGGCAACG
>JANXVK010000332.1 GCA_025351675.1 Rhizobacter sp. | reverse complement strand
GGCGGCGGCTCGTTTCACTGCGCGCGAATCCGTTGGTCCCTCGCGCTAACGCGCCGCATCGGCGCGGCACTGCGCCTGCAACTGCGACCAGCCCTCGGCGCCGAGTGCATCGAGCGTCGCGATGTTGTTCTCGAAGATCGTTTCGGCCTCGGGAAAGGCCTCGACCGCGCGCTCGACACTCGCCTCGCGCAACAGGTGCAGCGTCGGGTACGGCGAGCGATTGGTCGCGTTGCTCAGGTCGTCGGCAGCGGCATCGGCAAACCGGTAGCGCGGATGAAAACTCGCGATCTGCAACACGCCGTCGAGCCCCCGGTCTTCGAGCGCCGCATCGGCCGCGCCGAGAAAGTCGTTGAATTCGGCGAAGTCGAGCAGCGCGTTCGGGTGGATCAGCAGCGTGGTTTCGACGACCGCCGGGTCGGCCGCGACGAGTTCGCTCATCTGCGTGCACAGCGCGTCGAGCAGCACGCGCGGGTCGTCGCTCTCGCAGACGACGAAGCGGATCTGGTCCTTCACCAGCGGCGCCTTCGCGAACGGGCAGAGGTTCAGCCCGACGACCGCGCGCTGCACCCAGGCGCGGGTCTCGGCGATCACGCGATCGGCGGGAGTGTTCATCGGCGGTACGAGGCGGGCAGGTTGCGGTGGATCGAGGGCTTCGACAGTCGCCCAGTGTCGCGCATGCCCGCAAACACCGCTCACAGCGTCGTGTGCACGCGCAGGAAGCTCGCGAAGCGCGGCAGGCCGGTGCTCGTGAGGTCGCGATAGCGGTAGGTGACGACGCTGCCGATCGGTGGCGGATCGCGCCGCAGCGCGTCGGGCAGCCCGCTGCCGATCAGGAAGCGGCGTGCCTCAGGCGTGCGGACTTCGAGTGCCCCGAGCATGCCCTCGTACTTGCCGCGGCCGGCGTGGTGCGCGACGACGATCGCCTCGGTGTCGAGCGCGGGCTTGAACTTCAGGATCGCGTCGCTGCGGCCGGTGACCCAGGCGGCGTCGGCGCGATGCAGCACGAGTCCTTCACCGCCCTGCGCAACGGTCAGCGCGAGGCGCCGGCGCAGCGCGTCACGGTCGGCGACGGGCGCCTGCTCGACCGCCACGAGCTGCGGCGATCCGCTTTGCCGCACGATGGATTCGATGCGCCGCGCGCGCACGCTGAAGTCGCCGGGCGCGCCGGGCAACTCGAACGCCAGGTAGCGGACCAGTCGCCACTCGGCCTCGATCGGCCGCGCGCGCCGCACGATGCCCGAGAGCGCGTCGAAGCGCCCGCGACCGAGCCAGAGTTCGCCGTCGAGCGCTATTGCCGGCAACTGCGCGGTAAACCATGCCGGCGCCGGGACCGGGCGGCCGCTGCGGTGGCGGAGCAGCGCGCCGTCCCACGTCGCGCGCACGCCGTCGTATTTTTCGCTGACGAGGAAGCCGACCGGGTCGAGCCCCTCCGACCAGACGCCGAGCAAGGGCAGCGCCGGGGCTGCAGCGAGGGCGCGCGGCCACGGCAGCGCCGCGGCAAACGCAGTGAAGAGCAGGTGGCGGCGTGATGCAGGCATGGCGGTGGTCCTCGGGGTTGGGTTGCCGCCATCTTCATGCGGCGCCGGCCCGGCGACCATCCACCGTCGGGGGCGTTCGCAGGTGCCCTCGGATGGGGGCTCTTCCTATAATCGTCCTGAATCGTTTCAAGCGCCTTGTGCGCGACCCCATGCGACATCCATCGTCAACGAGTTATCTTCGGGCCGCCGCGCCGGGCCGCCCCGAGCAAGGCCCGACCCTCGCGGAGGGTCGCCCGCTGTATTCAGCGGGCGGGGTGTCGTCATGACCCCCGACTTCAAACCCGACGAGATCGAGCGCGCCGCGCAAGCCGCATGGCGTGCCGCCGACGCCTACCGCGTCGCCCCGGACGCGACCCGCCCGAAGTTCTACGCCTGCTCGATGCTGCCGTACCCGAGCGGCCGGCTGCACATGGGCCATGTGCGCAACTACACGATCAACGACATGCTCGCGCGACAGCTGCGCATGAAGGGCATGAACGTGCTGATGCCGATGGGCTGGGACGCGTTCGGCCTGCCGGCCGAGAACGCAGCGATGAAGAACGGGGTGCCGCCGGCGAAGTGGACCCGCGACAACATCGGCCACATGAAAGAGCAGATGCAGGCGATGGGTCTGGCGATCGACTGGAGCCGCGAGATCGCGAGCTGCGATCCGGGCTACTACAAGTGGAACCAATGGCTGTTCCTGAAGATGCTCGAGGCCGGCATCGCCGAGCGCCGCACCCAGGTCGTGAACTGGGACCCGGTCGACCAGACCGTGCTGGCCAACGAGCAGGTCGTCGACGGCCGCGGCTGGCGCAGCGGCGCGCCGGTCGAAAAGCGCGAGATCCCCGGCTACTACCTGAAGATCGGCCTGTATGCCGACGACCTGCTCGACCAGGTGCAGAACCACCTGCCCGGCTGGCCGGAGCGCGTCAAGCTGATGCAGGAAAACTGGATCGGCAAGAGCGAGGGCGTGCGCTTCGCGTTCACGCACGAGATCGCCGCCGCCGACGGCTCGACCCTCGACGACGGCAAGCTGTGGGTCTTCACGACCCGGGCCGACACGATCATGGGCGTGACCTTCTGCGCTGTCGCACCCGAGCACCCGCTCGCGTCGCATGCCGCGGCCGCCGACCCTTTGATCGCCGCGTTCGTCGCCGAATGCAAGGCCGGCGGCACGACCGAGGCCGAACTCGCGACGCAGGAGAAGAAAGGCGTCGCGACCGGTCTGGTGGTCCGGCACCCGCTGACGCACGAGGCCATCCCGGTGTGGATCGGCAACTACGTGCTGATGGGTTATGGCGACGGCGCCGTGATGGGCGTGCCGGCGCACGACGAGCGCGACTTCGCGTTCGCGAAGAAGTACGGCATCGACATCCTGCAGGTCATCCACGTCGACGGCGAGCCGCACTTCACCTACGACCACTGGCAGGAGTGGTACAGCGTGAAGGATCGAAGCGGCGAGCGCGCGGTAACGATCAACTCCGACGTCTACAGCGGCTTGGCCTACCAAGTTGCGATCGACACGATCGCGCAGGCGCTCGAGCACCGGGGCCTGGGCGGCAAGAAGACCACTTGGCGGCTGCGCGACTGGGGCATCAGCCGCCAGCGCTACTGGGGCACGCCGATCCCGATCATCCACTGCGCGAAGTGCGGCGTGGTGCCGGTGCCCGAGAAGGACTTGCCGGTCGTCTTGCCGGAAGACCTGATCCCCGACGGCTCCGGCAACCCGCTGAACAAGTGCGCCGCGTTCCTGAACGTCGCCTGCCCGAGCTGCGGCCAGCCGGCGAAGCGCGAAACCGACACGATGGACACCTTCGTGGACAGCTCGTGGTACTTCATGCGCTACTGCGACCCGGCGAACGCCGACGCGATGATCGGCGCCGAGGCCGCCGCTTACTGGATGCCGATGGACCAGTACATCGGCGGCATCGAACACGCGATCCTGCACCTGCTGTATGCGCGCTTCTGGACCAAGGTGATGCGCGACATGAAGCTCGTCAGCTTCGGCGAACCCTTCACCCGCCTGCTGACCCAGGGCATGGTGCTCAACGAGGTCTGGTCGCGCACCACCGACCAAGGCGGCATCGACTACTTTCCGCCCGAGGAAGTGAAGGCCGAGCACGACGCGAGCGGCCGCGTCACTGGTGGCCGCTGGCGCGACGGCGAGCCGGTCGAGTACCGCGGCATACTCAAAATGGGCAAGACCGAGCGCAACGGCGTCGACCCGCAGGACATCATCGACCAGTACGGCGCCGACACCGCGCGCCTGTTCGTGATGTTCGCGTCGCCGCCCGACCAGACACTCGAATGGAACGACGCCGGCGTCGACGGCGCGAACCGCTTCCTGAAGCGGCTGTGGAACTTCGCGGCACGCCGCCAAGACGTGTTTGGCACGCCGGCGCGGGTCGCCGAGCCGATCGATACGGCCGCGCTCACTGATGACGCGAAGGCCTTGCGCTTCGAGCTGCACACCGTGCTGCGCCAGATCAGCTACGACTACGAGCGCATGCAGTACAACACCGTCATTTCGGGGGCGATGAAGCTGCTCAACGCGCTCGAAGGCTTCAAGGGCGCGCTTGTGGGTGAAACGCCGGCGGTCGTGCGCGAAGGGTTCGGCATCCTGCTGCGCACCCTGTACCCGGCCTGCCCGCACACCACCTGGAAGCTCTGGAGCGAACTCGGCTACGCCGGCGCCCTTGGCGACCTGCTCGACACGCCGTGGCCGCAGGTCGACGAAGCGGCGCTGGTGCAAAGCGAGATCGAGCTGATGCTGCAGGTCAACGGCAAGCTGCGCGGCAGCATTCGCGTGGCGGCCGACGCAGGCAAGCACACGATCGAACACGCCGCGCTGCACAGCCCGGACTTCATCAGGTTCTCGGAAGGCAAGCGGCCGAAGAAGGTGATCGTGGTGCCGGGCCGGCTCGTCAACATCGTGACATGACAGCCCCAAGGCTCGCTGCGCTCGCCGCCCCCCGAGGGGAGCTCGGCTCCCTTGGGGCGGCCCGGCGACGCCCGAGATCATGGCCACGATGACGACGCGCCGCCACCTCCTGATTGCGGCGACGGCGTTGCCGCTGGCGGGTTCGCTGACCGCCTGCGGTTTCGCGTTGCGCCGCCCGCCCGAACTGAAGTTCCGCACGATCCAGCTCGCCAACTTCAAGCCGCGTTCGCCGCTCGCCGCCGAGTTGCGCCTGAACATCAACGCGAGCACGACGACGCTGGTCGTCGAGGGCCTCGCGCAAGCGCAGGTCGTGCTCGAAGCGCTCGAGGACGTGCGCGAGAAGGTCGTCGTCGCAAGCAACCCGGTCGGTCAGGTGACCGAATTTCAGCTGCGCGAGCGGTTCGCCTTCCGACTGCGCAGCGTCAACGGGCGCGAGCTGATTCCGCGCACCGAGATCCTGCAGAGCCGTGACCTCAGCTACACCGAGAGCGCCGCGCTCGCGAAGGAACAGGAAGAGAACGCGCTGTACCGCACGATGCAGAGCGACATCGTCTCGCAGGTGATGCGGCGGCTGGCATCCGTCCAGACCTTCTGATGCAGGTCCGCGCCGACCAACTCGCTTCGCACCTGCAAAAGGGCCTGCGCCCGATCTACACCGTGTGGGGCGACGAGCCGCTGCTGGCGCAGGAGGCCGGCGACGCGATCCGCGCGGCGGCACGCGCGAGCGGCTGCACCGAGCGCCAGGTGCACACGGTCTCGGGCCAGCACTTCGACTGGAGCGGGTTGCTCGGCGCCTCGATGGCGATGAGCCTGTTTTCGGCGCGGCAGCTGATCGAGATCCGCATCCCGTCGGACAAGCCGGGCAAGGACGGCTCCGAGGCGCTGCAGCGCTACTGCCAAACTGTGGGGTCCACATCAGGCGACGACGTGGTCACGCTGGTGCAACTGCCCAAGCTCGACCGCACGCAGCAGAGCAGCGCGTGGTTCACCGCCCTCGACGCCGCCGGCGTGACGCTCAAGGTCGACCCGATCGACCGCAAGGCGCTGCCGCAGTGGATCGCGCAGCGGCTCGCGCAGCAGGGCCAGCGCGTGATCGCAGGCGAGGACGGCCAGCGCACGCTCGCGTTCTTCGCCGACCGCATCGAGGGCAATCTGCTCGCGGCGCACCAGGAAATCCAGAAGCTCGGCCTGCTCTACCCGGCCGGCGAACTCGGCTTCGAGCAGATCGAATCGGCGGTGCTGAACGTCGCACGCTACGACGTGTTCAAGCTCGGTGAGGCGGTGCTGGCCGGCCAGGTCGCGCGTGCGCTGCGCATGCTCGACGGGCTGCAAGCCGAAGGCGAAGCCGCCGTGCTGGTGCACTGGACGCTGACCGAAGACATCCGTGCGCTCAAGCGTGTGAAAGATGCGGTCGCCGGCGGGAAGCCGCTGCCGATGGCGCTGCGCGAAGGGCGCGTCTGGGGCGCGAAGGAGCGGCTGTTCGAGCGCGTCGTGCCGATCCTGACCGATCACACGGTCGCGCATTTGCTCGAAGCCGCGCAGGTGTGTGATGGCCTCGTCAAGGGGCTGAAGCACCCCGACTGGCC
>JANXVK010000261.1 GCA_025351675.1 Rhizobacter sp. | reverse complement strand
CTGCGCAAGATGCACTTCCTGATGCGCTCGGTCGCACTGGTGTGCTTCCCTGGCGGGTTCGGCACGCTCGACGAACTGTTCGAGGCGCTGACGCTGATCCAGACCGGCAAGTCGCGCCGCCGCCCGGTGCTGCTGTTTGGCCGCGAGTTCTGGACCAAGCTGATCAACTTCGAGCTGCTGGTCGAGACCGGCATGATCAGCGCACTCGACCTGCAACTCTTCCGCTTCGTAGAAACCGCCGAAGAGGCGTGGGGCCTGCTGGAAGCCGAGTACGGCTTCGAGCTGCGCGAAGACCCGAAAGACCTGCCGCCGATCGACCTGTGAGGAGCCGCGCCACATGACCAACAAAAAGATCAGCCTGATCGGCGCCCCCACCGACATCGGCGCCGGCAGCCGCGGTTCGAGCATGGGGCCCGAGGCCTTGCGCGTCGCCAACATCGGCTCGGTGCTCGAAGGCCACGGCCTCGAAGTGATCGACCGCGGCAATGTCAGCGGGCCGGCGAATCCGTGGTTGCCGCCGGTCGACGGCTACCGGCACCTGAACGAGGTCGTCGCCTGGAACCAAGCGGTGCACGACGCGATGTACGCCGAGCTTCAACTCGGCCGCCTTCCGATCCTGCTCGGCGGCGACCACTGCCTGGGCATCGGCTCGATCAGCGCGGTCGCGCGCCACTGCCGCGACACCGGCAAGAAGCTGCGCGTGCTCTGGCTCGACGCGCACGCCGACTTCAACACCAACGGCCTCACCCCCAGCGGCAACCTCCACGGCATGCCAGTCGCGTGCCTGTGCGGCCACGGCCCGCAAGCGTTGTGCGAGATCGGCGGCGTCGTGCCCGCGATCAACCCGAAGTGGGTGCGCCAGATCGGCATCCGCAGCGTCGACCCGGGCGAGAAGAAGCTGGTCCACGAGGCCGGCCTCGAGGTGTTTGACATGCGCTACATCGACGAGATGGGCATGCGCCACGCGATGGAGCTCGCGCTCGCGACGCTCGACGCGAACACGCATCTGCATGTGAGCTTCGATGTCGACTTTCTCGACGCGTCGATCGCGCCGGGCGTCGGCACCACGGTGCAGGGCGGGCCGACCTATCGCGAGGCCCAGCTGTGCATGGAGATGATCGCCGACACCGGCCGCCTCGCCTCGCTCGACGTGATGGAGCTGAACCCGGCGCTCGACGTGCGCAACGCCACCGCGATCGTCGCGGTCGACCTGATCGAAAGCCTGTTCGGCAAGAGCACGCTGATGCGCAAGTAGCGGCGGCAGGCGCGCGTAGCGCTCAGGCGCCGCGCACCAGGTTCAGCACCTGCTTCGCGTCGAGCGTGCGCGCCTTCTCCTGGATCGCCGGCAGGTGTTGCGCCTGCAAGGCCTTGGCCTCGGTGCTGAGGCCCTCGTAGGTGTCCTTCAGCATCTGCGTTGAGAGCGTGCGGCCGCCGGCGTAATAGCGCTTCGCGACATGCCCCAGCGCCCAAGTCGACGCGAAGCTCATGCCTGAACTCACCGCCTGGTTGCCCAACCCGCGCAGCAAGCCGCCGCCGACACGGCCGAGCAGGCCGCTCAGCAGCTTGCGCCCGGCCTGCTCAAGGTACTGCGAGGTCAGGCCGACGCCAGCCGTGGCGAGAAAGTCCTTGATGTGGCCGCGATCGAGTTCGTAGCCGTGCGCCTGGCCGATGCGGTAGACCAGCTTCATCTGCAGCGGAATGATCGCCATCGTCGAGAGCGACTCCGGCAGCAGCTCGAGCGCACCGTTGAGGATCGCAGCGCTCAGGATCGACTGGTCGAGCCCGGCCTGGTCGACCGCCGCTTGGCCGGTCTGCGGGGTCGCTGCCGCGGCAGCCAGCGGCACGGCCGCGATCGCTTCGGCCTGCTCGCTGAACGCGACCGACACTGCCGGTGCGAGCCGCAGCGCCTGTGCCAGCTCGGCCAGAAAGGCCTGTTCGGCCGACGACTGCACGCCATCGGCATCGCACACGCACACCGCCATCTCGTAGGCGAGCTGCCGCGCGTCATCGCTGGCGAACGCGGGCACGGCATCGGCGAGCGAGCTGCGCTTCAGCAACACGTCCTGGTACAGGCCCGGCAGATTGACGCCCTCGGCTTGGCCCAGGCCCTGCGCAATGCGTTTGATCTCGGCGCGCTCGCGCTCGTGCTTGTCGCCATCGACGAATGCGGCCAGGAGGCTCACGGTCAGGACGGCACGGATTTCTTCAGCGGTCACGGCAAGGCTCCTCGACAGATGGCCCCGTCCGACGGCCCGAGCGGGTGAAAGTTCCGTGCCGGCGCCGGGTCTGCAGCGCGCGCTCGGCCCAATCGCGTACGGCCTTGTCGAGCGAACCGTGGTGCAGCGCGACCACGCCCGCACACTCGGGCTTCTCGCCCGGATGCTCGGGCAAACCCGACGCGTTCACGATGCCGATTCAGCCTTCTGCGCCAGCGCGAGCCCGACCCGCGCGATGCGCCCGTCCTGCAGGCTGAGCACACGGAAGTGCGCACCGTGCCAGTCGATGCCGTCGCCCTCGACGTGGTCACGCGCGAGGTTGTCGGTGAGCCACTCGCACAGGGTCGTGCCGGTGTGCGCGGGCAGCGGCAGCTGGAAGAAGCCGAACACGTCGGCGAGCGGCAGATCGGCGTCGAGCGTGAGCCGGCCCTGCATCGCGCGGTGCTCGGGCGGCGGCGTCTCGGGCGGTTCGACGACGCCGAGCTTCTTCGCGACCCAGCCCAGCGTCGTGCCCTGCAGCAGCAGCGAGGCCAGCACCACTGCAAAGGCGACGTTGAAGAAGCGATAGCTGTCGGGGATCTTCTCCATCAGCGGGAAGAGCGCCAGCACGATGGGCACCGCGCCACGCAAGCCAACCCAGCCGATGAAAAGGCGCTGCGCATTGGGGAAACGCATGGGCGCCAGGCACAGCCACACCGCGATGGGCCGCGCGACGAAGATCAGCGTGGCGGCCACCGCGAGTGTCGGCACGATGTTGTTCAGCATGTCGCGCGGCGAGACCAGCAGGCCGAGCAGCAGGAACATCGTGGCCTGTGCGGCCCAGGCGAAACCGTCGAGTGCCGACGACGCCGCGTGCGCCGCCTGCTCGGCGCCGGCCCGCACCCGCAGGCCGAACAGGTAGATCGCCAGAAAGCCCGAGCCTTCGAGCAGGCCCGACGCGGCAAAC
>JANXVK010000255.1 GCA_025351675.1 Rhizobacter sp. | reverse complement strand
TTTCCCCGGCAAGATGCCGAGCAGGGTGCGCACCGACTCGCGCGTCAGCGCCTCGCGCAACTCGGCGTGCGGGTGGATGAACGCAGCGCCGGGCACGTGCAGGCCCATCGCCTCGAGCAGCATCTGGTTGCTGTTGGCGGTGCCGTAGAAGGTGCAAGTGCCGGCGCCGTGGTACGCAGCCGATTCGGCCTTCAGCAGTTCCTCGCGGCCGACCAGGCCCTGCGCGTACTGCTCGCGCACCTTGGTCTTGTCGGTGTTCGACAGGCCGGTGCTCATCGGCCCGGCCGGGACGAACACGCACGGCAGGTGGCCGAAGTGCAGCGCACCGATCAGCAGGCCCGGCACGATCTTGTCGCACACGCCGAGCAGCAGTGCGCCGTCGAACACGTCGTGCGTCAGCGCGATCGCGGTGCTCATCGCGATCGTGTCGCGCGAGAACAGGCTCAGCTCCATGCCGGGCAGCCCCTGCGTCACACCGTCGCACATCGCCGGCACGCCGCCGGCCACCTGCACCGACGCACCGAGCTTGTTGGCCTCGTCGCGGATCAGCGCGGGGAAGCCTGCGTACGGCTGGTGCGCCGAGAGCATGTCGTTGTACGACGTGACCACCGCCAGGTTCGGCGCGCGCTCGGCGACGATGCGCAGCTTGTCGTGCCCCGGCAGCGCCGCGAACGCGTGCGCGACGTTCGCGCAGCCCATGCGGTCGGCGCCACGCGGGCGGTTGATCGTGGCCTCGACCTGCGCGAGGTAGGCGCTGCGCGTTGCGGCGCTGCGCTCGCGGATGCGCCCGGTGACTTCGGCGATGGCTGGCTTCACGGCTGACTCCTGTTCGTAACCATGCCGGTGATTTTCAGGTAACCTAGTTACATCGTCAAATCATTCGGCGCGGTCCGCCTTTCGGCGTCCCCCGTGCCCGGCCGGGCGCAAACGCCGTGCCCGGCGCCCCGGTCAGCGCAGGCGAATCTCGACGCGGCGGGCTGCGCGCGCGTCGGCGCCACCGCTCGCGACCATCGGCTTGTCGAGCACGAGGCGGTCGGGCGCGACGCCGTTGGCTTCGAGCGCATGGCGCACGGCCAGCGCGCGCTTCTTCGCGAGTTCGGCGTTGGTCGCGGCATCGCCGCTGGCGTCGTGAAAGCCCGAGATCAGCACCACCTTGCCTGCTTCGGCACGCGCGGCGTCGGCCACCTTCACCAGAATCGCGCTGGCATCGGCCGGCAATGCGTCGGAGCCGAGCTCGAAATGGATGCGGCCCGCGGGCTCGCCGGCGAGGATCGCCGTCACCGCTGCGTTCGCCGCGCTCGCTGGTTTTGCCGACCCGCCCGTGCCCCTCGAGACCGCCAAGGCGAGCACGCCCGCGATCACCAGCGCCACCAGGCCGGCGAGCACCATCAGTGCGTAATTCTGGCCGTCGTCGTTTTGTTCACTCATTCAGGTTTCCTCCGGGAAGCTTTCCATTTTAGAGTGACGGCGGAGCCCGCCGGGCTGCCCCAAGGGCGACACCGGAGTGCGAAGAACGAAAGTATTCACTATGAGCTCAAACTATTCGGCCTTGCACCTGCGCGATCCGCAACCAATGCTCGGTGACGCGATGCGGGCCTGGGGCGGCCAGCAGGATCTCTGGGTCTTCGGCTACGCCTCGCTGATCTGGCGGCCCGAGTTCGATGCCGACGAAGCGCGCCCGGCCGTCGTCCACGGCTGGCACCGCGCGCTCGAGATGCGCTCGCGCGTCAACCGCGGCACGCCCGAGTGCCCGGGGCTGGTGTTTGCGCTCGTGCCCGGCGGCTCGTGCCGCGGCATGGCGTATCGCATCGGCCAGCCGCGCGCCGCGGCCGAGCTCGAACGCCTGTGGGCGCGCGAGATGCCCACCGGCGTGTACGACCCGAAGTGGCTCGCCTGCCGCACCGCGCAGGGCAGCGTAAAGGCGCTCGCGTTCACGCTGAGCCGGCGCAGCCCGGCGCACACCGGGCCGCTCGCCGACGCGCAGATGGTCGACCTGCTGCGCTGCGCTGCCGGCCGGTTCGGCAGCACGCTCGACTACCTGATGGAAACGGCCACCTCGCTGCGCGGCTGCGGCATTCGTGATCGCGACGTCGAGCGCCTGGTCACGCTGGCGCGCCAGCACGCGCTCGTTTGATCGACACTCGGGCCAGCGCCGGGCCGCCATGGGCCACAAAGAGGCCCACTTCGTGGCCCTCGGCGGCCCGAGCGCCCCTCGGGGGCCGGCGCGGCGACGCGCCTTGGGGTCGTCATCTCACCAGCGCAGAGCAGGCGCGGCTGCGGTGGCGCCGACGCGGCGCACGTCTTCGAGATCGGCCAGCGTGTCGACGTCGACCAGCACGCCCGCATCGTCGACCTCAACCCCGAACGCCGGGTAACGCGCGACCAGCCGGCGCGCGCCTTCGTCGCCACTGAGTGCGCTGAGCTCGGAGTACAGCTCGGCCGAGAACCCGACCGGGTGACCGCGCCGGCCCTTGTACTGGGCAAACGCGACAGCGTGCTGTTCGAGCGCCCGCGCGACCGCCTGCAACGTGACCGACTGCACCTGCGGCATGTCGCCGGGCAGGATCAGCCAGCCGGCCGCATCGGGCCGGGCGTTGACGCCGGCGCTGATCGAGTAACCCATGCCGAGCGCGTCCTGGCCCGGCGCACCGACCTCGGGCAGCACGATCACGTCGCGCGCGGCGACGCTGCGGCAGGCCACATCGGCGAGCGCTTGGGTCGTGACCACGACCACCTGCAGGTGGCTCGCGATCGCATGCTGCAGCGTGCAACCGAGCACGGTCAGCGCCCCCAGGTCTTGCGCGAGCTTGTGCTCGGTTCCGAGGAACCGCGACCCCTTGCCCGCCGCCAGCACGATCACCGCAGGCCGCCCTCCCATCGACACTCTCCTGTTGTTGTGAAGAATCCCACTGAACAGCACCAAGAATGAAAGCCGCAGCGCGTTTGAGATAGTGGTGCGTCTACCTAAGGCCTTCCCCGTACACAGTTCAGGGAGTGCACAGCGGGGCCCGACTGCCGCAGGCAAGCGGCGCGCCTTCCCCGCCTGTCTTCCTATACTCGCCGCATGGACAACATCGCCGACCTCCGCAAAACCTACGAGCGCGCCGAACTCGACGAGTCGGCCTCGTTGCCCGATCCGATCGCGCAGTTCGGCCTGTGGCTGCAGCAGGCGATCGACGGCCAGTTGCCGGAGCCGACCGCGATGACGCTCGCCACCGTCGGCGCCAACGGCCGGCCTTCGACCCGCGTCGTGCTGGCCAAGGGTTTCGACGCACGCGGCATCGTCTGGTACACCAACTACGACAGCCGCAAGGGCCGCGAACTGGCCGGCAACGCGTTTGCGGCGCTGCAGTTCCATTGGGTGGAAATGGAACGGGTCGTGCGCATCGAAGGCCGGGTCGAGAAGGCCTCGGCCGACGAATCCGACACGTATTACGCCTCGCGCCCGCTCGATTCGCGCATCGGCGCGTGGGCTTCGCCGCAGAGCCAAGTGGTCGCGTCGCGCGCGGTGCTGGTCGCGAACGCGGCGAAATTCGGCGCCAAATTCGTGCTGCAGCCGCCGCGCCCGCCACACTGGGGCGGCTACCGGCTCGTGCCCGACACCTTCGAATTCTGGCAGGGGCGCCGCTCGCGCCTGCACGATCGGCTGCGCTATCACCTCGACGGCGCCGACTGGGTGCGCGAACGGCTCGCCCCCTGACGGCCGCATCGCGTCCGATGCGCGTCAGCCCGGCGTGACACGCGCCGCGAAGGTCTTGCGGAATTTCTCGACCTTGGGTGCGACGACCATCGCGCAATAGCCTTGGTTCGGGTGGTTCGCGAAGTAGTGCTGGTGATAGTCCTCGGCGCGTGACCAGTTCTGCTCGGGCAGCAACTCGGTGACCGCGCGGCCCTTGTGCAGTTCGTTGACCTCGGCCAGCACGTCGCGCGCGGTCGCCTCTTGGGCGGCGTTGTGAAAGTAGATGCCCGAACGGTACTGCGTGCCCGTGTCGTTGCCCTGGCGGTTCAGCGTGGTCGGGTCATGGATCACGAAGAAGATCTCGAGCACCTCGCGCAGGGTGATCAGCAAAGGGTCGAAGTGCACACGCACGACCTCGTTGTGCCCGGTCGTGCCGGTGCAGACCTGCTCGTAGCTCGGGTTCATCACATGGCCGTTGCTGTAGCCCGATTCGACGCTGGCGACGCCCTTGACGCGCTCGTAGACGGCCTCGGTGCACCAGAAGCAGCCGCCGCCCAGCGTGATCGTTTCGGTGGATGAAGTCATTCGTTTCTCCAAAAAAGAGGATGGGTCGCGGCGCGACGACCGGAATCACATGGCGCCGGCCGGCGGGAAATCAATCAGCGCGGTTTCAGCGCGGTTTCAGTTCACCGACAGCGCGAGCTGCACGCGCGGCGTCCACGCCGCGTCGCCCTCGCCCGAAGCGCGCAGCTTCGGCGCAGCGAGGAACAACCGCTTGCTCGTGAGCCCCTTGGCCAGCAGCGCGTCGCGCACCGCGATGCCGCGCTGCAGCGCGAGTTCGCGCATCGCCTCGTCGGTAACCGGCGCGCGCGCCTTCAGCAGCGCCGCCATCTCGGGGCCGGGGATGTCCTTCGCAAAGCCGATCGCGTTACGCGGCTTGTTCGGCAGATCGGTGTCCTGGTAGACCTGCTTCAGCAGCCGCGCGCGTTCGGCGTCGGCGAGCGCGACCGGCGCGCTCGCGGGCGTGGCCGGCACGCCCGCCCGCAACGCGTCCTTGCGCTGCTCGGCGACGAGCCGCGCGTCGAGCGCGGCGCTCTGGAACGCCTCGCGCTCCGAGGCCGGGTCGGACGCGCCGGTA
>JANXVK010000228.1 GCA_025351675.1 Rhizobacter sp. | reverse complement strand
CGCATCCGCCGCGGGCTCGAAGGTGCAGGTCAACACGCTGAACGCCGGCCGCGTGCCCGAAGGCGCAACCGTGGAACGCGCGGTGCCGACGCCGTTGAATCAAGGCGAATACCTGCAGCTCGACCTGAACGCGAACGACTACAACACCGCCCGCGAAGTGGCGCGCGCCGTCAACGCGAAGATGGGCGCCGGCGTCGCGCAGGCGCTGGACGGCCGGGTCGTGCGCGTGCGCATGCCGGCGAGCACCGATGCGCGCGTCGCCTTCATGGCCGACATCGAGAACCTGCCGCTGGAGCTCGCCGCGCCGGCCGCCAAGGTCGTGATCAACGCGCGCACCGGCTCGGTCGTCGTCAACCAGATGGTCACGCTGAACGCCTGCGCGGTCGCGCACGGCAGCCTGTCGGTGACGATCAACTCGTCGCCGGTGATCAGCCAGCCCGGGCCGCTGTCGAACGGCACGACCGTGTCGCGCGACAGGGCCGAGATCACGATCCGGCAAGAGCCGGGTTCGCTGATCCAGTTGCCGGCCGGCACCAAGCTCGCCGACGTGGTGAAGGCACTGAACTCGCTCGGCGCGACGCCGCAGGATCTGCTCGCGATCCTTCAAGCGATGAAGACCGCCGGCGCCCTCAACGCCGAGATCGAAGTGATCTGAACATGGCGATCTCGGGCATGTCCAGCAGCACCGGCGACGTCGGCGCACTCGATGCGCTGCGCGATGCCTCGGGCAGCGCGCTGCGCGCACGGGCCGCGACCGATCCGAAAGCGGCCATCAAGATGGCCGCGAAGCAATTCGAGGCGATCTTCATGCAGCAGCTGATGAAGAGCATGCGCGAGTCGTCGCTCGGCACCGGCATGCTCGACAACTCGGGCACGCAGATGGGCACCGAGATGCTCGACACGCAACTGTCGAACAAGATGAGCGGCATGCCGGGCGGGCTCGCCGATGTGATCGCGCGCCAGCTGGAGCGGCAGATGAGCGGCATCGCGCCCAGGGCCGCCGTGCCCGCCGTACCTTTCGCGAGTGCCGCCGGTGCGCCGGTGGGCGAAGTCGCGACCGTCAAGCCGAACCAGCAGGAGTTCCTGCGCATGCACACCGAAGCGGCGGCCGGCGCCGAGGCCGAGACCGGCATCCCGGCGACCTTCATGGTCGCGCAGGCGGCGCACGAATCGGGCTGGGGCAAGCGCGAGATCAAAAACGCCGACGGCAGCAGTGCGCACAACCTGTTCGGCATCAAGGCCGGCGCCTCGTGGCGCGGCAAGGTCGCGCAGGTAACGACAACCGAGGTGATCGATGGCCAGCCGCGCAAGGTGCTGGCGACGTTCCGCGCCTACGCGAGCTACGACGAATCGTTTCGCGACTACGCGCAGCTGATGAAGAACAACCCGCGCTACGCCAAGGTGATCACTGCGGGCAACGATGCCCAAGGCTTCGCGCAGGGCCTGCAGCGTGCCGGCTACGCCACCGACCCGGCCTACGCCGACAAGCTGACCCGCGTCATCAACACCACGCTGCGCATGCAGCGCGCCACGCTGCAGTCGCCGCAGTCGCTGGCCTGAGGACCTCACATGCAACTGACTGACCAAGTAGTGCGGGCCGCCGCGCCGGGCCGCCCCACGCAAGACCCGACCAAGGGCCACGAAAGTGCCCCTTCGTGGCCCCGGGAGGGTCGCTTTTCGTACCCGACAAACGGGAAGCCGTCATGAGCGCCTTGATGTCCATCGGCAAGACCGCGATGTTCGCGAACTACGCGGCGTTGCAGACCGTCGGCAACAACATCGCCAACGCCAACACCGCCGGCTATTCGCGCCAGGACACGCAGCTCGCCGATGCGGCCGGGCAGTTCACCGGCTCGGGCTTCTTCGGCAAGGGCGTGACGGTGGCGACCGTCTCGCGCGCCTACGACAAGTACCTGACGAACCAGGCCGTCGGCAGCACCGCGGTCGCCGCCAGCGACGCGGCGCGGGTCGACAAGCTGAGCCAGCTCGAGAACGTGTTCCCGATCGGCAGCAGCGGCGTCGGCTATGCGTCGGGCGAGTTCCTGAACGCGTTCGTCGACCTGTCGAACAACCCCGGCGACTCGTCGGCGCGCCAGGTGGTGCTAAGCCAGGCGCAGGAGCTCGCGTCGCGCTTTCGCGCCGCCGGCGACCGCTTGAGCGCGCTGCAGACCGGCGTCACGCAGGACGTCAAGGCCGCGGTTG
>JANXVK010000372.1 GCA_025351675.1 Rhizobacter sp. | reverse complement strand
CCTCGCGCAGGTGCAACCTCAGGCGCAGCTCACGGGCAACCCGGCGGCGAAGCCGCGCAGGCGCATGAACCGACGGCTCAGGCCGGCGCGATCGTCGGTTCGGTCAGCAGCTCGCTGACCTGCGCCGGGTTGAGGGGTCGCGACAGCAGATAGCCTTGGCCCATCGTCGCCCCCAGTTGCTTCAGGCGCTGCAACTGTTCATGGGTCTCGATGCCTTCGGCAACGACGTCCTTGTTGAGCGAGCGGCCGAGCGACACGACCGTGCGCACGATCTCGATGTTCTCGGGGCTGCGCTGCATGCCGATCACGAACGACCGATCGATCTTCAGGCAGTCGAAGGGCAGGGTGCTCAGGTAGGCCAGCGACGAGTAGCCGGTACCGAAGTCGTCGATGCCGAGCTTGACGCCGAGCGCTCGCAGCTCGGCCAGAGCCTGCATCGCTGTCTCGCGGTGTTCCATCACCGTGCTCTCGGTGATCTCGAGCACCAGCAGTTTCGGCGGCAGGCCGTGGCGCTCGAGGACCGCGCGCACGTTGGTGACGAAATCGGGTTTGGCCAGGTCTTTTCCCGAGACGTTCACGTGCATCACGAGTTCGCCCAGATGTGGCGCCTCGCGGCACCAGATCGCGTGCTGGCGCACCGCCTCGTCGACGGCCCAGCGCGTCAGGGCGTCGATGCAGCCGGTCTCTTCGGCGAGCGTGATGAATTCGGCGGGGCCGATCGCGCCGCGCTCCGGGTGCATCCAGCGCGCCAGCGCCTCGAAGCCGCACAGCCGATACGGTTCGAGATTGAACAGGGGCTGGTAGGCGAGCGTGAGCTGGCCATCGCCTATGGCGCGGCGCAGGTCGGCCTCGAGCTGCAGCTTGTGGCCCAGGCGCTCGGTCAGGCTCGAATCGAACAGTGCGAGACGGCCTTTGCCGTCGGCCTTGGCCTTGTACATCGCGAGATCGGCGTCGCGCAGCACCTCGTCGGGTTCACGGCAGCCCGTGTCGCCAAAAGTCAGCCCGATGCTGGCCGCCGGACGCACCTCGGTGCCGTTGATGCTGACCGGTTCTTCGAGCGCCTGCAGGAGCCGATCGCCGATGCGTTCGAGCTGGTCGTGCGGCGTCGTGCCTTCGAACAGGATCCCGAACTCGTCGCCGCCGAGCCGCGCCACCAAGTCGCCGGGCCGTACGCAAGCGCTGATGCGCGCGGCCGCCACCTTCAGCAACTGGTCGCCGGCCGGGTGGCCGAGGTTGTCGTTGACGATCTTGAAGCGGTCGAGGTCGAGGTACATCACCGCGAAGCCGGCGTGCGGATCCCCGCGTTGGCGCTCGACCGCGACGTTCAGGCGTTCATGGAAGCAGTTGCGATTCGCCAAGTCGGTGAGGCTGTCGTGGTAGGCGATGTGGTGCAGGTCGCCTTCGGCGCGGCGCCGCGAAGTGATGTCGTGCAACTGCAGGATCAGGCCGGCGTTCGCGGTGCCGGCATCGCCGAACAGGCCACAGTGCAGCGAGACCCAGGTTTCGCGCACGCCGATCCCGGTGCAGCGCAGTTCGATGGAGAAGGATTCTTCCTTGCGCGTCGAGATGCCCGCCGAATGCCGTTCCAGCAGGGCCGCGTCGCCGGGGTGCAGCAGCGTGCCGAACGGCGCACCGATCAAGCGCTCCGGCGCACAGTCGAGAAGCGCGCACAGCGCCTGGTTGACCTGCAGGACAACCCCGTCGGGCGACACGATGGCCATGCCGATCGCGGCGTGCGTGAAGGCGTCATGAAAGCGTTTCTGGTTCCGGACCGACTCTGCCTCCGCCGCCGCCACGCGCGCCTCCTGCGCTTCGTGCTCGGCGTTTTGCTGACGAAAGTGAGCGCGCAACATCGCCAACACGACACCGGCCGCCGCGACGGCCGCGACGATCACTGTCGGGCCGAACTGCTGCGCGTTGAGGAACAGCAGGCCGGCCACCGTGGCCGCGCCCAGGTAGACCGCGCCGATGCCGGCCATGTCCACATACCAGTCGTGCAGCCGCAGTGAACGGCCGTGCTTCAGGCAAATCACCTGCATCAGTGGCATTGAGCTGGCGGGGAAGTAGCACAGCGCCGCGAGCGCCAAGCCCACGAGATGGGCGCCTGCTTGTGGCACGCCGGCGCCGAGCATCGCCGACAAGGCCAACTGGAACGCCAGGCCACTGGCGAACATCGCCGCCGATGCCGTCGCGATCGAGGCGATGCGACTGCTCATGCGGGGGGAACTGCGCGTTCCGGCGATCGTGGCCTCGACGGCCGCAGCAAGGGTTGCGGCCGCGGGGCCGTGCAACGCGAGCAACAGGAAGATGAACACATCGCCCACCGCGAACGATTGTTTGCTGCGCGGGATTTCGAGCGGAAATGCCGCCGCGAAACCGACGACCAGCATCCACGCGAGTACCTGCCACGCTTCGGCCGCGGGCAGGTGCGCGATCTGGTAGGCCGCGACAACGAGCGCCAGCGCTCCCGCGCTGGCCAGCCCAAGCCAGAACCGGATCGCGCCGCCGTTGTAGTCGAAGAAGTGAGTCTCCCGAAACGCGGCCCAGCCGAGGCGGCGCGCACGAGGTGACGCGTTGATGTCGGCGTCGACGACGGGCACGGGAAATCGCCTTTTTCCGAGTGGCTGGACGAACGCGCTAGCGCTCGGCCTGCGTGCCGCCGGCGCCGGCCTCGCCGGTCATCGTTTCGCGCAGCACCAGGCCTTCGCGCAGCACGAGGCCCTCGCGCAAGACCAGCCCTTCGCGCAGCACCAGACCTTCC
>JANXVK010000165.1 GCA_025351675.1 Rhizobacter sp. | reverse complement strand
CTCGTGACCGGCCACGACATCATCTTCTTCTGGGTTGCCCGGATGATCATGATGACGACCCACTTCACCGGCCGCGTCCCGTTCCGCACCGTCTACATCCACGGCATGGTGCGCGACAGCGACGGCAAGAAAATGAGCAAGTCGGAGGGCAACGTCATCGACCCGATCGACCTGGTCGAAGGTGTCGGACTGGAAACGCTGATCGAGAAATCGACCACCGGTCTGCGCAAGCCCGAGACCGCGCCGAAGGTCGCTGCGCGCGTGCGCAAGGAGTTCCCCGACGGCATGCCGGCCTACGGCGCCGACGCGCTGCGCTTCACGATGGCGAGCTACGCAAGCCTCGGCCGCAACATCAATTTCGACACCAGGCGCTGCGAGGGTTATCGCAACTTCTGCAACAAGCTGTGGAACGCAGCGAAGTTCGTGCTGATGAACTGCGAAGCGCAGGACTGCGGCTTGAAGGAGCACACCAAGGCCGAATGCGCGCCGGGCATGCCCGCACACGGCTATCTGAAATTCAGCCCGGCCGACAAGTGGATCACGAACGAACTGCAGCGCGTCGAAGCAGCGGTCGAGCAAGGCTTCACCGACTACCGCCTCGACAACGTCGCGAACGCGATCTACGCCTTCGTGTGGGACGAGTATTGCGACTGGTACATCGAGATCGCTAAGGTGCAGATTCAGACCGGCACCGAGGCGCAGCAACGCGCGACTCGGCGCACGCTGATCCGCGTGTTGGAGACGGTGTTGCGCCTGATGCACCCTGTCATGCCGTTCATCACGGCCGAGCTGTGGGAAACGGTGGCCGCCGTCGCGGGCCGCAAGGCCGAGGGAGCGAGCATCGTCACCGCGGCCTACCCGAAGGCGCAGCTCGATCGCGTCGATGTCGACGCCGATCGGTGGGTCGCAAAGCTCAAGACGGCCGTCGGCGCTGTGCGCGCTCTGCGCAGCGAGATGAATCTGACGGCTCGCGTGCCCCTTTGCGTCACCGGCGATGACGCATTCATTGCCGAGGCCGAGCCGGTTCTGAAGGCGCTCGCAAAGGTCTCGGAGGTCAAGCGATTCGACAGTGACGCCGCGTTCGCCGAGGCGACGCGCAGCGCGGCCGTTGCAGTCGCGGGCGAGTCACGTCTTGCGCTGCATGTCGAGATCGATGTGGCAGCCGAAACCGCACGACTGAGCAAGGAGATCACGCGCCTCGAAGCCGAGATCGCCAAGGCCTCAGCCAAGCTCGCGAGCGAGAGCTTCGTCGCGCGCGCGCCGGCGGCCGTGGTCGCTCAGGAGCAGCAGCGCGTTGCCGACTTCACGTCGACGTTGGCTCGGCTGCAAGATCAACGGGCTCGCTTGGCGCCGTTGCCTTGAACGCGAGGCGCGGGCTCGCGGCCGCGCCCAGCATCTCGTCAATGCGCTTGGCCACGGCCCAGGCGCTGCGCAGCCGTGACTCGCGTGTCGTGCTCGCGACGCGCGGGGTGATCTGCAGGTTCTCGATGCCGTGCAGCGGCCGACCCTGATCGAGCGCGCCGGGCTCCAGGCTGTCGAGCCAGGCCGCGGCCACTCGCCCGCTGCTCAATGCAGCGGCCAGCGAGGCTTCGTCGAACAGGCCTGAGTGCGCGATGCTGACGATCACCTGATCGGGCTTGCAGAACGGCAGAAAGCGCTCGCCCAGCAGCCCGTGGTAGCGGCTGAAGTAGCTGAGCTGCACGCACACCGCGTCTGACTGCTCAAGCAGTTCGCGCAAGCCCAGCGGCTTGACGCGCCAGCGCTCGAACACGCTGTCGCTGGCGTGCAGCGCCGGGTCGTAGCCAACCATCCTGGTGCCGAAGCCGGCGAGCATCTGCGCCATCGATCGCGCCGCCGGCGCCATGCCGACGAGGCCGACGGTGGCGGCACCAAGTTCGCGGCCGACCAGCATGCCGTCGGAGCCGACGACCGGCACGCGGCGCAGCAGCGAGAGCAGCGCGCCGATCATGAATTCGGCCTCGGCCTGCGCGGTGGCCGTCAGGCCGCGCACGACCTCGACACGCGCACGCGCACACGCGTCGAGGTCGATGTTCTCGGCACCGGCGCTGACACGCCCGACCGCGCGCAGCACCGGCGCGAAGTGCAGCGCCTGTGCGTCGATCGTCACCGAGGGCGGCACGATCAGCGCCCTGACGTTGTACAAGGCCTGCCGAAACGCGCGCGGATCGCCGGCGAGCTCGGGCGCATATCGGAGCACATAGCGCGCCTCGAGCCACGCCATGACCTCGGCTTCGAGCGGTTCGATGATCAACAGATCCATGCGCTACTGGGCAACCGTGAGGTGTTGTCCGACGAAGCCGTCACGGGTGGCCATGCCAGAATGAAGCTCGACCGAAAGAACTTCTGAAGGGCATTGTAAGAAAATGTTAGTCACCAAGGCGATCTTTCCCGTGGCCGGTCTCGGCACGCGTTTCCTGCCCGCCACGAAGGCTCAGCCGAAGGAAATGCTGCCGGTCGTAGACAAGCCGCTGATTCAGTATGCGGTGGAGGAAGCCTATGCCGCAGGCGTCCGCGAGATGATTTTCGTGACGGGTCGCCACAAACGCCCCATCGAGGATCACTTTGACATGACTTTCGAGTTGGAGGTAGCCCTCGAACAGGCGGGTAAGCAAGAGTTGCTGGACGTGGTGCGCAGCGTCAAGCCCGACGACATGGAGTGCATTTATGTGCGCCAAGCCCAGGCGCTGGGCTTGGGCCACGCGGTGCTGTGTGGCCAGCGGCTGGTGGGCAACAACCCGTTCGCGGTGTTGCTGGCCGACGACCTGATGGTGGGCACAACGCCGATCCTGAAGCAGATGGTCGAGCAGTACGCGGAGTGGCGGGTCTCGATTTTGGCTGTGCAGGAGGTGCCGGCCGAGCACACCCGCCGCTACGGCATTGTCGACGGCACGCCGATCACCGACCACCTGATGGACGTGACCCGCATCGTCGAGAAGCCGGCACCTGAAGACGCGCCGTCACGCTTGGGCGTGGCAGGCCGCTACATCCTGACGCCCGGCGTGTTCCATGAGATCGCGAACCAACCGCGCGGCGTCGGCGGCGAAATCCAGTTGACCGACGGTATCGCCGGCCTGCTGCGGCGTGAAAAAGTGTTCGCGTTTCGCTACGAGGGCAAGCGCTACGACTGCGGCAGCAAGGAAGGTTTCCTGCAGGCCAACGTCGAACTCGCGCTCGCGCACCCGGTGCTCGGGCCGGGCTTTCGCGACTATCTGAGAAGCGTGGAGATCTGACGCAGGCTCAGCGGCGCCGCAGGAAGTGAATGAACTCGTCGTTCGAGCTTTCCTGCTCGACGAGTTCATTGCCGGTCTGGCGCGCGAAGGCCTGGAAGTCGCGGATCGAACCCGGGTCGGTCGCGACCACCTTCAGGACCTCGCCGCTGAGCATGTCAGCCAATGCCTTCTTGGCCTTCAGGATCGGCAGCGGGCAGTTCAGGCCGCGGGTGTCGAGTTCTCTTTGCGAGTTCATCCGTATTCCCTTGTTGATGCGCGATTCTAGGACGCCGGGCGCGCAGGCACATCAACCCACTGCGGCATGATGCCGCGGCCGGTGAGCCAATCGGCCACCGCGTAGCCCGTGCCGGCACGCCAGCACTTGATGTCTTCAGGGCGATAGAGCCGGTACTCGGCGAGTTCGGGCGAGAGGGTGACCTCGCCGCGCGCGACCGCGTGATACGCGACGATCACCTGGTTCATGCGCTGGAAGTCGTAGACGCCGACCAGCTTGAGCGAGTCGACATCGAGGTTGGTCTCTTCCTTCACCTCGCGCGCGATGCCTTCTTCGGGTGTTTCGCCGGCCTCCATGAAGCCGGTGATCAGCGCGAACATGCGGCCCGGCCACGCGGCATTGCGCGCCAGCAGCACGAGGCCGTCGCGATCGGCGCACTCGACGATCGCCGCGAGCACCGGCGTCGGGTTGTTCCAGTGCGTGAAGGAGCAGGCCGGGCAGCGCATGCGCGCCTTCTCGCCGCCGTCTTCCATCTGCGACAGCAGTTGCAGCGGCGTCGCGCAGTTCGGGCAGAAGTTGAACGCTTGGCTCATGCCGGAAACACCCCGGTCGACAGATAGCGATCACCCCGATCACAGACCACGAACACGATCGTCGCGTTCTCGACCTGCTTCGCAACCTGCAGCGCTACCCAGCACGCACCCGCTGCCGAAATGCCGGCGAACAGGCCTTCTTCGGCCGCCATGCGGCGCGCCATGTCTTCGGCATCGGCTTGGCTCACATAGATCATCTCGTCGATGAAGGTCGGGTCATAGATCTTCGGCAGGTAGGCCTCGGGCCATTTTCGAATGCCCGGGATGCGCGAGCCCTCGGTCGGCTGCGCGCCGATCACGCGCACCGCCTTGTTCTGCTCTTTCAGGAAGCGCGACGCGCCGGTGATCGTGCCGGTCGTGCCCATCGCGCTGACGAAGTGCGTGACACGGCCCTTCGTGTCGCGCCAGATCTCGGGGCCGGTCGTCTCGTAGTGGATGCGCGGGTTGTCGACGTTCGCGAACTGATCGAGCACGCGGCCCTTGCCGTCCTTCTGCATCTGCTCGGCGAGGTCGCGGGCGTACTCGATACCGCCCGAACGCGGCGTCAG
>JANXVK010000110.1 GCA_025351675.1 Rhizobacter sp. | reverse complement strand
CAGCGTCTCGCGAAGCACCGCGATGTGCGGCAGCAACCGGCGCTCGACCGCCTCGACTGCGGCGACGCTCATCGCGGTCGGGAAGACGTCGTTCGACGATTGGCCGCGATTCACGTCGTCGTTCGGATGCACGAGCCGGGCCTCGCCGACCGCGCCGCCGAGCAGCTGCGAGGCGCGGTTCGCGAGCACCTCGTTCATGTTCATGTTGGTCTGCGTGCCCGAGCCGGTCTGCCAGACCGAGAGCGGGAACTGCGCGTCGTGCTGACCGGCGAGCACTTCATCGGCGGCCGCGACGATCGCATCGGCCTTGTTCGCATCGAGCCCGCCGAGCGCCCGGTTCACGACCGCCGCGCTGCGCTTCACGAGTGCGAGCGCGCGGATCAGCTCGGGCGCCATGCGCTCGGTCGAGATCGCGAAGTGGTGCAGCGAGCGCTGCGTCTGCGCGCCCCACAGCGCGGTGTCGGCGACGGCAATCTCGCCGAAGGTATCGCGCTCAAAGCGGTGCGCGCCGGGGATGTCTGAGGTGCTCATGGTGCGTGTCTCAATCGGTGGTAGGACGTGTCCGACGCTGCAGTATGCAGGCTGTCTCGCTGCCACAATGCCGGCCATGCCAATGCTGCCGTATGCGCTCGCCCGCCCCTTCCTGTTCGGCCTCGACCCGGAGCGGGCGCACGACCTGACGCTCGATTCGATCGCGCGGATGCAGAACACGCCGCTGCAGTGCCTTTGGGCGCAGGCGCGCGTGAACGATCCCGTCGAGGTGGCCGGGCTGATCTTTCCGAACCGCATCGGCTTGGCGGCCGGGCTCGACAAGAACGGCCGCTGCATCGACGGCCTCGGCGCGATGGGCTTCGGCTTCATCGAGGTCGGCACGGTCACGCCGAAGGGTCAATCCGGTAACCCGAAGCCGCGCATGTTCCGCCTGCCGCAGGCGAACGCGCTGATCAACCGCCTCGGCTTCAACAACGACGGGTTGGATGCCTTCATCGCGAACGTGAAGCGCGCGCGGTTTCGGCAGAACGGCGGCATCCTCGGCCTGAACATCGGCAAGAACGCGGCGACGCCGATCGAGCGCGCGGTCGACGACTATCTTGTGTGCCTCGACGGCGTCTACCCGCACGCCGACTACGTAACGCTGAACATCTCGAGCCCGAACACGAAGAACCTGCGCGCGCTGCAGAGCGACGCCGCGCTCGATGCACTGCTCAGCGCGGTTCAGGAACGGCGCGAGCAGCTTGCCGCGCAAAGCGGCCGCCGCGTGCCCGTCTTCCTGAAGATCGCGCCCGACCTCATTGAGGCGCAGGTCGATGTGATCGCCGCGACATGCAAGCGCCACGCGATCGACGGCGTGATCGCGACCAACACGACGATCGCGCGCGACGCGGTGAAGCACCTGCCGCACGGCGACGAGGCAGGCGGCCTGTCGGGCGCGCCGGTGTTCGCGGCCTCGAACCGCGTGATCGCGCAACTGCGCGCGGCGCTCGGCGGCGCGTACCCGATCATCGGCGTTGGCGGCGTGATGAGCGCGGCCGATGCGCGGGCCAAGATCGCGGCCGGCGCGAACCTGGTGCAGATCTACACCGGCTTCATTTACGAGGGGCCGCCGCTGATCGCTGCCGCGGCGCGCGCCCTTGCCGGAGCCGCGCGATGAGCCGCGTGCTGCGGTGGGCGGCCCCGGCGCTGCTCGCGCTGCTGAGCGCCTGCTCGGTGTTGCCGCGCATCAATCCCGACATGGCGCGACGTGCCGCCGCACCGCAGATCGAAGGCGCACGCGGCCCGCTCTCGGCCGCGCGCAGCAAGCAGATCCTCGACGACCTGCGCGCGAGCGGCAAGGACACCGACATTCTCGGCCGCCACCTCGCGCTCGAAACCGCGCTCGACGACAGCCCGCTCGTCGCCGGCAACAAAGTGCAGCTGCTGCAGAACGGCCCGGCCACCTACCGTGCGATGTTCGCGGCGATCGACGCGGCGCGCGACCACATCAACATGGAGACCTACATCCTCGACGACGACGATGTCGGCAAGCGCTTCGCGGCCGCATTGATCGCGAAGCAGCGCGCGGGGGTGCAGGTGAACCTGATTCGCGACAGCGTCGGCACGATCGGCACGCCGAAGGCCTTCTTCAAGGTGCTGAGCGATGCCGGCATCAACGTGCTCGAGTTCAACCCGATCAACCCGCTGACCGCCAAGGCGGGGTGGGACGTGAACCAGCGCGATCACCGCAAGCTGCTGATCACCGACGGCCGCACCGCGATCATGGGCGGCATCAACATCAGCAGCGTGTACTCGGGTGGCTCGTTCGGATCGCGCTCGAAGGGCGGGCCGGCGAGCGAGCTGCCGTGGCGCGACACCGACCTGCAGATCGACGGCCCGGTCGTCGCCGAACTGCAGAAGCTGTTCATCGAGACCTGGGGCAAGCAGAAGGGTGCACCGCTCGCGAAGCGCAAGTACTTTCCGGCGCTGACGCGCCAAGGCGACGAGGTTGTCCACGCGATCGGTGGCTCGCCCGACGAGCCGTACAGCATGATCTACGCAACGCTGATCTCGGCGATCGATTCCGCCGAGAAAGAAGTGCTGCTGACCAACGCCTATTTCGTGCCCGACCCGCAGCTGGTGGCGTCGTTGAAGGGCGCTGCGGCGCGCGGCGTCGACGTGAAGATCGTGTTGCCCTCGGCGACCGACTCGGCGCTCGTCTTCAACGCCGGCCGCTCGCACTACGACGAGTTGCTGCGCGGTGGCATCAAAATCTACGAACGCCAGAACGTGCTGCTGCACGCCAAGACCGCGCTGGTCGACGGCGTGTGGTCGACAGTGGGGTCGACCAACCTCGACTGGCGCAGCTTCTTGCACAATCAGGAACTCAACGCGGTCGTACTCGGCAACGACTTCGGCGGCCGGATGCGGGCCGCGTTCGATGCCGATTTGGCCGAATCGAAGCAGGTCACGCTCGAACAGTGGCAACAGCGCTCGCCGGTGCAGCGCATCAAGGAGCAGTTCGGGCGTCTTTGGCAATACTGGCTCTGACCAGTCGATCAAGGAGACAAGCGCATGAAGACGTCGTGGCAACGGGGCGCCGTGCCCGCCTTCGCATCTCTGTTCGTGTTGCTGTTCGCGTCGCTGGCGCAGGCGCAGGACGCGACCGCGCTGAAGGCGAAGCACGACAGCCTGCGAGAGAAGCTCGCGAACAACCCGTTCCAGCGCCCGCTGGTGCTTGAGTCGACGCAGAACTCGGGCGACCTGAAGGGCGAGGTCTATGCAGTCGTCGACCAGCCGTTCAGTGTCGTCGGGCCGGCGTTGCAGGGCATGAACCATTGGTGCGACCTGCTGATCCTGCACCTCAACGTGAAAGGTTGCGCACCGACCGGCAAGCCGCCGGCCGAAGTGCTGAGCCTGGTCGTCGGCCGCAAATTCGATCAGCCGCTCGACGACGGCTACAAGGTCGAGTTCGCCTACAGCATGCCGGCTGCGAGCGCCGACTACCTGCGCGTGCAGATGGCTGCCGAGACCGGCCCGGTCGGAACGCGCAACTACCGGCTCGCGCTCGAAGCGGTTCCGCTCGATGACAAGCGCAGCTTCATCCACATGTCGTACTCGTACGGGTACGGCGCGACGGCGCGGCTGGCGATGCAGGCCTACCTCTCGACGGCGGGGCGCGAGAAGGTCGGCTTCAGCGTGATCGGCAAGGCCGAAGACGGCAAGCCGATCTACATCGACGGTGTGCGCGGCGTGGTCGAGCGCAACACAATGCGCTACTACTTGGCGATCGAAACCTACCTCGGCTCGCTCTCGGCACCGCCGGGCGAGCAGCAGGAGAGGCGACTGCGCGACTGGTTCGCCTCGACCGAACGCCACAAGCAGCAGTTGCACGAGATCGAGCGCGACGATTACCTGAGGATGAAGCGCAACGAGTTGCAGCGGCAGAAGGCGGCCGCCGCCAAGTAAGGCTCAGAAGACGTCGAGCGTCGGCAGCGCCGGGTCGGCCGTGATGCACGCCTGCAGGTAGATCGCCAAGCCTGCGTCACCGCTCCAGAGCGACGGCACCCGGCAACCGTATTGCGAGGCGAGCGCATCGGATTGCTGCATGGCGTGCGACGCGAACGCGCGCGCCCGATCCAGCCACTTCGCCTCGCCTGTCATCGCATGCAGCTTCAGGAACGC
>JANXVK010000092.1 GCA_025351675.1 Rhizobacter sp. | reverse complement strand
CGCGGCGTGCGCGTGTTCCTGCCGACCAAGCCCTGGGACAACGGCACGCGCGAGAACGCGCAGAGCGACTGGCAGGCGATCGCCGCGATCGTCAAGGCGGTCGGCGCCGACGGCATCAACGGCGACACCTACAACGGCGTGCCGCGCGTGTTTTTCGATGCCTGCGACGCGCTCGGTTGCGGGGTCGTGCTGCAGCCCGAGTCGACGATCTCGGCCGAAGAGGCGCTGATCTGGAA
This sequence comes from Rhizobacter sp., assembly GCA_025351675.1. Classification (GTDB taxonomy): domain Bacteria; phylum Pseudomonadota; class Gammaproteobacteria; order Burkholderiales; family Burkholderiaceae_C; genus LMDS01. The sequence goes on along the minus strand of JANXVK010000092.1, from coordinate 7,968 downwards.
CGTGCAGAGCTGGGGCAAGAAGGTGCCGCCCGACGTGACGCCGTCGGTCGCGAAGTTCAAGTGGCTGGAACCGCGCCACATGATCAACGTCGAGAACCGCTGGGGGCGCGATCGCACCAACGACCTGCAATACATCTTCTTCAACGGCGTCGGCTACAACGCGTGGGAGAACATCTGGGGCATCTGGAACCAGCTCACGCCGCGCGACGCCGAGACGCTGCGGCGCATCGCGACCTTGTTCCGCGAGTTCGCGCCGCTGCTGGTCAGCCTCGGCTGGCGGCCGTACGCGCCCACGCTGCAGGCGGGCGTCTTCGCGAGCCGCTTCCCGGCCGATGGCCTGACCTTGTGGACGATCGTGAATCGCAACGAGGTCGAGATCGGCGGCGAGCAACTGGCGGTCGCGCACATCGAGGGCACGCGCTATGTCGACGTGTGGAACGGCGTGGCGGTCGAGCCGCGCATCGCTGATGGCTTTGCGGTGTTCGAGGCGACGCTGGAGCCGCGCGGCTACGGCGCGCTGCTCGCCATCTCACCCCAATCGCCGGCTGCGTCGATCGACGGGCTCGATGCGTTCCTTGCGCGCATGCGGGGGCTCGCCGCGGTGCCGCTGCAGACGCTCTCCGCCCAGTGGCAATCGATCCCGCAGCAACTCGTGCCGATCGCGGCGACAGCGCCGGTCTCGAGCGCACCCGAAGGCATGGTCGAGATCCCGGCCGGCACCTTCGACTTCGTCGTCGGCGGGGTCGAAATCGAGGGCCAGACGGGAGCCGGCGTCGACGTCCAGTACCCGTGGGAAAACAGCGCACGGCGCGGGCACCGCCGGCGCATGGACATGCAGCGTTTCTTCATCGACCGGCACCCGGTCACGAACGCGCAGTTCGCCGCCTTCATGCGCGCGACCCACTACGCGCCGCGCGACGCGCACCACTTCTTGCGCGACTGGCGTGACGGCAGGCCTCAGCCGGGCTGGGCGAACAAGCCCGTCACCTGGGTCGCGCTCGAAGACGCACGCGCATACGCCGCGTGGGCCGGCAAGCGCTTGCCGCGCGAATGGGAGTGGCAGTACGCGGCGCAGGGCAGCGACGGGCGCGCCTACCCGTGGGGCAACGAGTGGCGCGCTGAAGCCGTGCCCGCGCCGAACTGCGGCCGCACCTTGTTGCCGCCCGCCGATGTCGACGCGCGTCCGCTCGGCGCGAGCCCGTTCGGCGTGTTCGATCTGGTTGGCAATGTCTGGCAGTGGACCGACGAGTACACCGACGAGCACACCCGCGCGGCGATCCTGCGCGGCGGCAGTTCTTACCAGCCGCAGACCTCGCACTGGTACTTTCCGCAAGCCTACCGGCTCGACCAGCACGGCAAGTACCTGCTGATGGCGCCGTGCAAGGACCGCTCGGGGATGTTGGGATTTCGCTGTGCGGTCGATGCGGGCTGACGTCACGCTGACCGGCCCGCTCGGCGACGCGCTCGCCGCGAACCAGCGTGGCCGGCTGTTCCATTTCATCACCGACGCGAGCAGCCCAGCGATCGCGATCTTCGACCCGGCACGCGTCGCGCAGAATGTCGACGGCGACTGGTACGGCGAGCACGCCGGCAAGTGGCTGGTGGCCACCGCGAAGGCGGCCGCGCGCACGCACGACAACGCGCTGATCGCGAACCTGACGCGGGTCGCCGATCACCTCGTGAGTCTGCAGGGCCCCGACGGCTACCTCGGCAACTACGCGCCCGACCATCGCTTCATGGTCGCGCAACCGGCCAAGCCCGGCACCTGGGACGGCGCCCCGAGCGTGCGGACCTGGGACATCTGGACCCACGCGTACCTGATCCTCGGCCTGCTCGAAGCGCACAAACACTTTCCCGAACCGCGCTGGCTTGCCGCCGCGTGCCGGATCGGCGACCTGTGTCTGGCGACGCTCACCGAGGGCGGCATCGACATCACCGATCTCGGCAACCACCACGGCATGTCGGCCACGGTGCTGATCGACCCGGCGGTCGAGCTGTTCACCACCACCGGCGAGCCCCGCTACCTCGATCTCGCGAAGCTGATCGTGCAGCAGGCCGACGCGAACCCGGCGCTCGCCCTGCTGACGCGCGCACGCGCCGGCATCGACGCGTTCGAGATCGCGACCGGCAAGGCCTACCAGCTCGCGTGGAACCTCGTCGGCCTCGCCAAGCTGCACCGCGCGACCGGCGACGCAAGCTACCGCGACGCGGTCGACCAGCTCTGGCACAGCATCCGCGACCACCATCTGACCCTCGGCGGCGGCCCGTGGGGCGGCGTCGCGCAGCGCTCCCGCGAATGCTTCAACCCGCCCGGCGTGTTCGACCCAAGGGGCTATGTCGAGACCTGCGCGACGCTGGCGTGGATTCAGCTGAACCGCGAGCGGCTCCCGGTCAGCGGCGACGCGAAGTACGCTGACGAGATCGAGCGCTCGGCCTGGAACGACCTGCTCGGCGCGATGGCGCCGAACGGCGAGGACTGGTGCTACTACTCGTTCCCGAACGGCCGGCGCGTGCACACGACCTACTGGCGCTGCTGCAAGTCGAGCGGCGCGATGGCGCTCGAGGAACTGCCGGCGATCGCGTACGCGCAGACGGGCGACGACGAGATCAGCGTGAACCTGTTCGGCCCCGGCAGCGCGGCGTTCACGCTGCCGGAGGCAGGCGCGGTGCGGTTGACGCAAGTCACCAGCTACCCGTTCGACGGCGCCATCACCTTGCAGGTCGAACCCGCGCGCGCGGCGCGTTTCACGCTGCGCATCCGCGTACCCGCGTGGGCGCGGGGTGCAACGCTGCGGGTCAACGGCGAGGCGCAAGCCGCGTCACCGGGCACCTACGCCGTCGTCCAGCGGGTCTGGTCGCCGGGTGACACGATCGCGATCGCTTTGCCGATGCCACCGGTCGTGCACCGTCGCGTCAACCAGAACACGCAGGAGTCGAAGGCGCCCGACGGCGCCGACGTGCGCCAGCAGGTGCTGCGCTGCGAGTACCTCGCCATCACGCGCGGACCGCTCGCCTACGCCACCGGCCTGATCGACGGCTTCAAGACCGACGAGACGATCCGCCGCCCGCCGACCGACCCCACCGACTGGCTAAGCGTGCTGCCGCACCAGCTCGGCGAAGACGGCCCGGCGATCCGGATGGCGCCCGAAGGCCGCGACCCGCTGACCTTCGTGCCGTACTACCGCGCCGGCGGTCGCATCGACGGCGCGTGGCGCCTGACTTGGCTGCAGCTCGCGCCCGACGGCGCGACAGGCAAGATTCCGTGATGCCAAAGCATACGCAAGGCCCCTGTTTCTTTGCGTTCCGGGGCGGCAGACTGTGGCTGAAGCGAGGCCCGGGCCCGCGCCGACCCGATTCCCCATGACCTCCTCTCCTTCGACCCGCCAACGCCGCGGCCCCGCCGGCCCGTTGAGCGGCGTGCGCGTGCTCGACCTGAGCGCCTACATCGCCGGCCCGTACGGCTGCACGATGCTGGCCGACCAAGGCGCCGAGGTCGTCAAGATCGAGCCGCCCGGCGGCGACAATCTGCGCAGCTACCCCTCGACCCTGCAGGCCGAGAGCCGCGCCTTCATCGGCGTGAACCGCAGCAAGCACGGCGTGGTGCTCGACCTGAAGCAGCCCGAAGGCCTGGCCGCCCTGCTGCGCCTCGTGCGCGAGGCCGACGTGCTGGTCCACAACTTTCGGCCCGGCGTGCCGAAGCGCCTGGGCATCGGCCACGAGCAACTCAACGCGATCAACCCCCGCCTGATCTACTGCGCCGTCACCGGCTACGGCGAGACCGGCCCGATGAAAGACAAGGCCGGCTACGACCAGGTGTTACAGACGATGACCGGCATGTGCGCGCTGCAGGGCAAGCGCGGCGGGGCACCCGAGATCATCTACGGCTCGGTGGTCGACTACTACGCGGCCGCGCTGGTGGCCGCGGGCGTCGCTTCTGCGCTGTACGAGCGCGAGCGCAGCGGGCTCGGCCAGCAGGTCGGCATCTCGCTGCTGCGCAGCGCCCTGACGATGCAGTCGGCGCGGCTGATCTGGGCCGAAGGCGAGCCCCGCGACATCGGCCGCGACATGCGCTCCGGTGGCGTGACCGGCATCCACCCTGCGCGCGCGAGCCACATTTACGTCTCGGCCAACACGCCGCGTTTCTGGGCCGCCTTGTGCGCCAGGACCGGGCTCGATGCGCTGGCCGCCGACCCGCGCTACGACAGCGTGCGCAAGCGCGCCGTGCATGCCGCCGAGATCGTGCCGAAACTGCACGCCGCGCTGGCGGCGCACAGTGCGCTCGAGTGGGAGGAGATCTTCGGCGACGAGGTGCCCTGCGCTGCCGCACGCAAGGTCGAAGACATGTTCGATCACCCGCAGGTGCTCGCCGAGGACATCATCGGCACGATCGCCCACCCGGTGATCGGCCCGTACCGTGGCGTGACGCGGCCGATCAAATTCGGCCGCACGCCGGGACCGGAGCCGTTCGCGGCGCCGACGCTCGGCCAAGACTCGGACGCGGTGCTCGCCGCGAGCGGCTGCTCGGCCGCCGAGCTGGCACGGCTGCGCGCCTCGGGCGCGGTGCGCTGAGAGCGCCGCGCCTCAGCCGCGCTTGCCGACCTTGCCGACCTTGCCGCTCGCGACCTTCATCAGCAGCTCGATCAGCAGCGCCCGTTCGGCGGCCGAGAGTGCGCGCAGCGCCGGGCTCTCCATCGTCGCGGCGATCTTCTCGGCGCGCGCGACGAGTTCCACGCCCTGCGGCGTCAGGTGGATGTGCATCGCGCGCCGGTCTTTGGTGCTGCGTACCCGCTCGACCCAGCCGCGCTCGACCAGCCGGTCCAGCGTGACCGCCATATTTGGCGCCGAGATGTCGAGCGCCTCGCCGAGCTGCTTCTGGTTCACCTGCGGGTTCGCGGCCACCAGCATCAGGATCGAGAACTCGACCACCTTCAGGTCGAGCGGCTCGAAGTTGCGCGCGAACACGCGCTTCATCGTGATCGAGGCGCGCGTCGCGGCGTAGCCGACGAGGTGGTTCAGGCGGGACTGGTCGAGCGTGTCGGCGGCGGCCTTCGGCGCATCGCTTGCGGAGCCGGGCATCGGGTGCAAGCTACGCCGCGCTCTTGCGCGCCGCCCCCAGATAGGTGTCGATCACGCGCGAATCCTTCGCGAGCTCGGCGGCCGGGCCTTCGAGCGCGATCTCGCCCATCTCGAGCACGTAGCCGTGGTCGGCGACCTCGAGCGCGGCGCGCGCGTTCTGCTCGACCAGCAGGATCGTCACACCGGTCGCGCGCAGGCCGTCGATGATGCGGAAGATCTCTTTGACGACCAGCGGCGCGAGGCCGAGGCTGGGCTCGTCGAGCATCAGCAGCTGCGGCTTGCTCATCAGCGCGCGGCCGATCGCGAGCATCTGGCGCTCGCCGCCCGAGAGCGTGCCGGCGAGTTGCGTGCGACGCTCCTTCAATCGCGGGAACAGCGTGAAGACTTCTTCGATCGCCTGCGTGCTGTCCTTCTTGCCGAGGCGAACCTGGCGGTACGCGCCGAGCAGCAGGTTGTCTTCGACCGGCATCGTGCCGAACAGCGCGCGCGTTTCGGGCACCAGCGCGATGCCCTGCATCACGCGCTCTTCGAGCGAGTTCAGCACGACCGATCGGCCCTGGTAGTCGATCTTGCCGCGCGACGGCAGCACGCCCATCAGCGCGTTCAGCAAGGTCGACTTGCCGGCGCCGTTCGGGCCGATCACGGTGACGACGCTGCCGGCCTTGGCCTTCAGGTTCAGGCCGTGCAGGACCTCGGCGCGGCCGTAGCCGGCGTGCAGGTCTTTGACATCGAGGATCAGGTCGGCCATGTCAATGCTCCGTGCCGAGATAGGCCGCCCGCACCGCCGGGCTCGCCTGCACTTCTTCCGGTGTGCCTTCGATCAGCTTGGTGCCGAACTCCATCACGACGATGCGGTCGACCAGGCCCATCACCAGGTCCATGTCGTGCTCCACCAGCAGGATGCTCAGGCCCTCGCCGCGCAGCTGGCGCAACACGTCGGCCAGCGCCTGCTTCTCTTTCAGGCGCAGGCCGGCGGCGGGCTCGTCGAGCAGCAGCAGCGTCGGGTCGGCGCACAGCGCGCGCGCGATCTCCATCAGCCGCTGCGGACCGAGCGCGAGGTTGCCGGCGAGTTCGTGCGTGTGCGCCGCCATGCCGATGCGGCGCAGCTGCGTTTCGGCCTCTTTCAGCAGTTGCCGTTCCTCGGCACGGTCGAGCCGCAGCATCGCCGAACCGACGCCCCGCGAGCCGCGAAGGTGCGCACCGAGAGCGACGTTTTCGAGCACCGTCATGCCGGCGATCATCTTGACGTGCTGAAAGGTGCGCGAGACGCCGCGCTTGGCGATCTGCCGGGACGGCAGCGAATCGATGCGCTCGCCGCGCAAGGTGACCGAGCCCTTCGTGGCTGGCAGCACGCCGGTGACGAGGTTGAAGACGGTCGACTTGCCGGCGCCGTTCGGCCCGATCAGACCGAGGATCTCGCCGGCGCGCACCTGAAAGCTCACGTCGTTCACGGCGACGAGGCCGCCGAACTCCTTGCGCACATCCTTCACGTCGAGCACGACCTCGCCGTGCGGCGGTCTCGAACGCTCGGGCAGCGCCGGTGCATCGGTCCAGTCGACCTTGCGTCGAACGCGCGGCAGGCGCGCTTCGATGAAGGCCCAGATGCCGTCGCGTGCGTACTGCAGCACCAGCACGAGCAGGATGCCGAACACGATGATTTCGTAGTTGCCGCTGCCGCCGAGCAGCTTGGGCAACCAGACCTGCAACTGATCTTCGAGGATCTTCACGACGCCGGCACCGACCAGCGCGCCCCACACATGGCCGACACCGCCGATCACCGCCATGAACAAATACTCGATGCCCATCTTGAGGCCGAACGGCGACGGGTTCACGGTGCGCTGGAAGTGCGCGAACAGCCAGCCCGAAATGCTTGCGAGCATCGCCGCCAGCACGAACGCCGTGACTTTGGTCCGGAAGGTGTCGACGCCCATCGCCTCGGCCATCGTCGAGCCGCCCTTGACGGCGCGCAGCGCGCGGCCGGTGCGCGAATCGAGCAGGTTGGTCGCGGCCAGCGCGGCGAGCACGACGATCAGCCACAGCAAGTAGAAGAAGCTGCGCCCGGTGTTGAGCTCGATGCCGAAGAACCTGATCGCCGGCACGCCGAGCAGGCCGTCGTATTTGCCCAGCGCGTCGATGTTGCCGAGCAGGTAGTACAGGCTCAGGCCCCAGGCGATCGTCGCGAGCGGCAGGTAGTGGCCCGACATGCGCAAGGTGATCCAGCCGAGGATCAGCGCGGCAACGCCGGTGATGCCCAAGCCGATCCAGACCGTGAACCACGGCGAGACGCCTTGCGTCAGCGTGAGGTAGGCGGCGGTGTACGCGCCGAGGCCGACGAACGCCGCCTGGCCGAACGACGTGAGCCCGGCCACGCCGGTGAGCAGCACGAGGCCGATCACGACCAGCGCATACAGGCCGATGTAGTTGGCCTGCGTGATCCAGAACTCGGGCACGGGCAACTGCGGCAGCAATGCCAGAACGACGATGAAGGCGATGAGAAAGGAACGGCGCATGGTCATGGCCTCATTCCTCTTCGTCGTCGTGGCCGTGCTGGAAGCTTCTCCACAGCAGCACCGGGATGATCACGGTGAACACGATCACCTCCTTGAACGCGCTCGCGTAGAACGAGCCGAAGCTCTCGAGCAAGCCGACGAACAGCGCACCGACCGCGGCCGCTGGATAACTCGCGAGCCCGCCGAAGATCGCCGCGACGAAGCCCTTGAGCCCGATCAAAAAGCCGGAGTCATAGAACATCGTGGTCGTCGGCCCGATCAAGAGGCCCGAGAGCGCGCCGATGAACGCGGCGAGACCGAAGCTCAGGCGACCGGCGCCGATCGTCGAGATGCCCATCAGGCGCGCGCCGAGCCGGTTCACCGCCGTTGCCCGCAAGGCCTT
>JANXVK010000035.1 GCA_025351675.1 Rhizobacter sp. | reverse complement strand
TAGCCCTCGAGCCGCAGCGCGCCGCGCAGGCTCTCGCCGATCATCCTGTCGTCTTCCACCAGCAGCAGTCGCATCCGAAAAGCATACCCTGCGCGTCGTGTCGCGATGTGCCGCCGGACGCGGTATCGTGACGGCCATGTCGATCACGTTGCGTCACACACTGCTTTCGTTCCGCGACCTGCTCGCGACCTTCGGGCCGTTCGTCGTGCTGGCCATCGTGTTGCTCGCCCTAGCCTATTGGGTGCTGGACCCGACGCCGCCGAAGAAGGTCGTGCTCGCGACCGGCACCGACCAAGGCGCGTACGCCGAGTTCGGCAAGCGCTACGCCGAAATCCTGAAGGGCTACGGCATCACGGTCGAGTTGCGCGCGACCGAGGGCGCGGCAGAGAACCTGCGCCTGCTGCACGACCGCAGCTCGGGCGTCGACATCGCATTCGTACAGGGCGGCGCCGGCGACCGGCTGAGCAAGGAGGCCGATTCGGTCTCGGCCGCCGATGACGACGGCGAAGCCGGGCTCGTCTCGCTCGGCAGCCTGTTCGTCGAGCCTGTCTGGCTGTTCTATCGCACCGACTCGGCCGAGCGCTTGCTGAAAGCGCCGGCGCCGGTGCTGACCAGCCTCTCGCAGCTGGCTGGCTGGCGCGTCAACATCGGCGCGCGCGGCAGCGGCGCGCCGAACCTGATGTTCAAGCTGTTCGATGCCAATCGCATCGACTCGAAAGCGCTGGCGATCGGCCGCAAGTCGCAAACGCCGGCCACCGTCGACCTGATCGCCGGCGACATCGATGCGCTGGTGTTCGCCTCGGCGCCCGAAGCGCTGATGGTGCAGATGCTGCTGCAGACGCCCGGCATCGCGCTGTACGACTTCGCGCAGGCCGATGCGTATTCGCGCCGCTTCCCGTTCCTGAGCCCGGTGACCTTGCCGCGCGGCGTGGTCGATCTGGCCGGCGACGTGCCGCCGCGCGACGTGCGCCTGATCGCGCCGACCGCCTCGCTGGTGGCGCGCGGCGAGACCCATCCCGCGTTGCTGCAGCTCTTCATTCAGGCGGCGCAGCAGGTGCACGGCGGCGCAGGCTGGTTCCAGCGCAAGGGCGACTTTCCGAGGGCCGGCGGCACCGAGCAACCGCTCGCGAAGGAGGCCCAGCGTTTCTATGCCAGCGGCACGCCGGTGCTGCAGCGCTACCTGCCGTTCTGGTTCGCGAACCTGATCGAGCGCATGTGGCCGGTGCTGGTGACGATCATCGCGATCCTGATCCCGCTGTCGCGGATGCTGCCCCCGCTCTACCAGTTCCGGATCCGCTCGCGCATCTTTCGCTGGTATGCGCAACTGCGTGACCTGGAACACGCGATCGGCAAGCGGCCGGCCAGTGAACTGCTTGCCGAATTGGAGGGCATCGAGTCGCGCGTCGAGGAAGTGAGCGTGCCCTTGAGCTACGCCGACGAGTTGTATTCGCTGCGCGGTCACATCCAGATGGTCGGCAACCGGTTGCGAGCAGCCCCCACGGCGGCCGCAGCATGAACGAGAAACCGAAGGTCGTGATCATCGGCTGCGGCTTCGGCGGCATCGAAGCCGTGCGCATCCTGTCGAAGGCGCCGGTCGAGATCACGCTGGTCGATCGCACCAACCACCATCTGTTCCAGCCGCTGCTGTACCAGGTCGCGACGGCGGGCCTGAGCGCGCCGGCGATCAGCGCGCCGATCCGCCACACCCTTCGAACCGAGATGAAGCGCGGCAACCTGACGATCCTGCAGGCCGAGGCAACCGGCATCGACGCGGCCTCGAAGCGCGTGCTGCTCGACGGCGATCAATCGCTGCCGTACGACCACCTGATCGTCGCCGCCGGCGCGACCCACAGCTACTTTGGCCACGACGACTGGGCGCCGTTCGCGCCCGGCCTGAAGACACTCGACGACGCGTTCAAGATTCGCGCGCGCGTGATCGGTGCCTTCGAGCGCGCCGAGCGCCTGACCGACGCGGCCGCGCGCGAGCCGTGGATGACCTTCGTCGTGATCGGCGCCGGGCCCACGGGCGTCGAGATGGCCGGCACGATGACCGAGATCGCGCATCACACGCTGCCGCAGGAGTTCCGCCGGATCGATTCGACACAGACGCGGGTGGTGCTGATGGAAGGGTCCGATCGGGTGCTGGGCGCGTTCGTGCCTGCACTCTCGGAACGTGCGCGGCAACAGCTCGTGAAGCTCGGTGTCGATGTGCGCCTGAGTTGCAAGGTCACGGGGATCGATGCCGACGGCGTCACATACGAGACGCGTGACGGCGACGTTGCCAGC
>JANXVK010000646.1 GCA_025351675.1 Rhizobacter sp. | reverse complement strand
CGCAGCACACCGCGATCGACCAGCTTGACGTTGTCGATCTGCACGCCCTCTTCCTCGATGCGGGTCGAGAACGGCGGCATCGAGCCCGGCGTGACGCCGCCGATGTCGGCATGGTGGCCGCGCGAGCCGACGTAGAACGTGGGCTCGTGCTTTGCGCTGTCACCACGACCACCCCCTCCCGCTCCCTTCCCCTCGAAGGAGGAGGGCCTGTCCAGATAGACCGGCGTCACGACGGTCACGTCGGGCAGGTGCGTACCGCCGTGGTACGGGTCGTTCAGCACATACACATCGCCCGGCTGCATCGTGCCGGCGTTGCGCGCGACCACGGTCTTGATTGATTCGCTCATCGAGCCCAGATGCACCGGCATGTGCGGTGCGTTCGCGATCAGGTTGCCGCTCGCGTCGAACAGCGCGCACGAGAAGTCGAGCCGCTCCTTGATGTTGACCGAGTACGCGGTGTTCTGCAGTTGCAGGCCCATCTGCTCGGCAATGTTCATGAACAGGTTGTTGAAGACTTCGAGCATCACCGGGTCGACCGTCGTGCCGATCGCGCGGCGCTGCGCGCGTGGCTGCACGCGGTCGAGCACGAGGTGGTCGAGCGCGGTCACGCGCGCCTGCCAGCCGGGTTCGACGATCGTGGTCGCATTCTTCTCGGCGATGATCGCAGGGCCGGCGATGACGTGACCGGGACGCGTGTGCTCGCGCACGACGAGCGCGGCGTCCCACCAGCGGCCGCCGCTGAACAGGCGCACGGTCGCGGCCGATGGCGCGGCGCCGGTGGCGTTCACGGCGTGGCGCGGTTCGGCCGGCGCATCGCCTTCGCCGATCGCCTCGACCGACACGGCCTCGACGATCAAGCGCCGCTCGCTCATCAGGAAGGCGAAGCGCTGGCGGTAGGCGGCCTCGAAGGCGGCCTGGATGTCGACAACGCTGCCGAACGGCACGACCAGCGCCGAATCCGTGCCCTCGTAGCGCACATGAACGCGCTTGTGCACACGCACATGGCCGCTGCTGACGCCCTGACGCGTGAGCTCGTCGCCCGACTCCTGTGCGAGGGCATCGACGCGCGCGGTGACCGCGTCGAGCGCCGACACCAGCGGCTGCTCGATCGAGGCCTCGCGCATCACGCTCTGATCCGCCAGCCCCATGCCGTAAGCCGACAGCACGCCGCCGAGCGGATGCGCGAACACGCGGTTCATGCCGAGCGCATCGGCCACGCGGCAGGCGTGCTGGCCGCCGGCACCACCGAAGCATTGCAGCGCGTAGCGCGTCACGTCGTAGCCGCGTGCGACCGAGATCTTCTTGATCGCGTTGGCCATCGCGCCGACCGCGATGTCGATGAAGCCTTCGGCGACGGCCTCGGGGCTGCGCTTGACGCCGGTCGCGAGGGCTATCGTGTCGGCCAGTGCGGTGAACTGGTTGACGACCACATGGCGGTCCAGGCGCTGGTTCGCCTGCGGCCCGAAAACCTGCGGAAAGTAGTCGGGCTGGATCTTGCCGACCATCACGTTCGCGTCGGTCACCGCGAGCGGGCCGCCACGCCGGTAGCAGGCCGGCCCGGGGTTCGCGCCGGCGCTCTGCGGCCCGGCGCGAAAGCGCGCGCCGTCGAACGCCAGGATCGAGCCGCCGCCGGCCGCAACCGTGTGGATGCTCATCATCGGCGCACGCATGCGCACGCCGGCCACCTGGGTCTCGAACGCGCGCTCGAACTCGCCGGCGAAGTGGCTGACGTCGGTCGACGTGCCGCCCATGTCGAAGCCGATCAGCTTGTTGGTGCCGAGATCTTCCTCCGCGAGCTGCGCAGTGCGCACCATGCCGACGATGCCACCGGCCGGGCCCGAAAGAATCGCGTCCTTGCCCTGGAACGCCTGCGCATCGGCGAGGCCGCCGCTCGACTGCATGAAGAACAGCTTCACGCCCGGCATCTCGCCCGCAACCTGGTCGACATAGCGGCGCAGGATCGGTGACAGGTACGCGTCGACCACCGTCGTGTCGCCACGCCCGATCAGCTTCATCAGCGGACTGACTTGGTGCGAGACGCTGATCTGCGTGAACCCTGCCTCCTTCGCGAGCCGCTGCGCCGCGAGCTCGTGGGCCGGGTAACGGTAGCCGTGCATGAACACGATCGCGACGCTGCGCAGGCCGGCGTCGAACGCGGCCCACAGGCGCTCGCGCAAGTGCGGTTCGTCGAGCGGCTGCACCACCTCGCCATGCGCGCCGACGCGCTCGACCGCTTCGATCACGCGCGTGTACAACAGCTCGGGCAGCACGATGTGGCGATCGAAGATGCGCGGGCGCTCCTGATAGCCGATGCGCAGCGCGTCTCGGAAACCCTTCGTCGTGACCAGCAGCGTCGGCTCACCCTTGCGCTCGAGCAGCGCGTTGGTTGCAACCGTCGTGCCCATCTTCACGCACTCGACGAGTTCGGGCGTGACCGGCTCGCCCGGCTTCAGGCCGAGCAAATGGCGGATGCCGGCGACGGCCGCGTCGCGGTACTGCTCGGGGTTCTCGCTCAGCAGCTTGTGCGTGACGAGCGTTCCGTCGGGTCGCTTGCCGACCACGTCGGTGAACGTGCCGCCGCGGTCGATCCAGAACTGCCAGCGAGTCACGCCAACCCCCCGATCGACGGGTACGTCGATCGACCCCCCAAGGAGGTGCGGGCCGGCTTGAAAGCGGCCCGGCGCTCGGCCCGCAAAAACTGCGCGATGGGAAATTGACTCATGGTGGGAAAAGTCCGGTTCAGGTCTGGAAGCGTTGGCGCAGCAGCGTCGTGATGTCGACCACGACGCGGCCGGTCGCGGCGCGCACCGCGTCGGCGTACGGCGGCATGTTGGTGCATTCGAGCACGATCGTCGAGAGCGCAGGCTGGCGCGTGACCAATCGCATCGCGGCAGCGACGGTCTCTGCGCGCGCATCGTCGGGGTCGAGCGTGGCTTCGTCGTCCAGCAGCGTGCGCTGAAATCCGCAACCGATGGCCAGGCCCTCGACCAGTGTGCCGGCCCTTGCGCCGGCCGCGCGCAGGTGACCGCGCGTGAGCGACACGGCATCGACGGTGACGACACCCGCGTCGTTCAGCCCCGCGAGCAGCAACAGGCTCGATGTCCACACCGGCACCGGCAGCGCCGCCTGCAACTCGCGCTGAAGCAGCACGAGAAAGCCGCAGCTCGTCGTGATCGCCGTCGCGCCTTCGTCGACGAGCGAGTGGCCCGCATCGATGAAGGGTTGCAGCAGCGCCGGGTAGCGCTCGCGAACCACGCGCTGCGGCGAGGCGCCGCGCACCGTGCGGTAGCGAACCGGTAGATCGAAGGTCGCCGGGTTGCCGATGTCGCCCACGATGCGCGGGAAGCGCGTGTCGAGCATCAGCACGCCGAGTTGATTCACAGCGACGTCGCCGAAGGGCCACGAGCGCGCCACGCCGTCGTCACAACGACGTCGCCGAAGGGCCACGAGCGCGCCACGCCGTCGTCACAACGACGTCGCCGAAGGGCCACGAGCGCGCCACGCCGTCGTCACAGCGACGTCGCAGCGCGAGCCCCCTGGTCGTACATCCCCGACATCGTGCGCAGCAGCCGGGCCATCTCGCCGATGTCGGCGTTGCGCTCGGCGGCGAGGTTGTCGATCAGGCAGGCCTCGCGCACCTCGCGGTACTGCCGCACCGCCGCATCGCCGCTCGGCGACGGGCTGTAGATCACCTCCTTGCCGACCTTTTCGGCCTGCACGAGCCCGGCGGCCACGAGCTTCTTCAGCGAGTACGCGACGACATGCGTGTCTTCGTAGTTCAGCACGAAGCAGATGTCGGCGAGCTTCTTGTTGCGCTCGCGGTGCGCCAGGTGATGCAGCACCAGCACGTCGGTGATCGTCAGGTCGGGGCAGCCGGCGGCGGCCATGCAGCGCATCGCCCAGCGCGAGAACGCGTTCCACGCGACGATCATGCCGAACTCAAACTCGGAGAGCTCGACGCTCTTCGGCGAGACCAGGTGCGACGACGAGACGATGCCGCGCGAACGGGGCTTCTTGCCGGGAGTCTTCGCCGCAATGCGCGCATCCTTCAAGCTGTGACCTCCAAGACGCTGATAATTTATTGACAATTTATCGAAATTTCATCAACACTGCAAGCCGGTGGAACAACCGATGCAGGCCGACTCGGCACGCTCTATGCTTTTTACGCCGCATCGCTGTGGACGAATCCGTCCACCCAACCACGTCGTTTCTGGAGTGCTCATTCGAGAACGAGAACCCGATCTACGGCATGGTTCTTGCGCGAGGCCGAGAGGCGAGACATGGGCGGCAGGCAACCGATGCCGTGATGTTGGCGGTGCCAGTTGTAGAAGTGGTTCCAGACGGGCAAGGCCGCGCGACGATCATCGGCGTGCTGGTACGCCCGCCCGTAGGCCCATTCACACAGCGCCGATTGGATGAAGCGTTCGGCCTTGCCGTTGGTCTGATGCCGGTAGGCGCGGGTGAACTTCTGCGCGATGCCCAGCTCGAGGCAGGCTTCGCCGAAGGCGGCTGAGTGAAACGCCGGGCCGTTGTCCGTGATGAGCCGCTGGATCGGCACGCGCAGTCCCGCGAAGTACCGCGTGGCTTCTTGCAGGAAGGCCACCGCGCTCTCTTTCTTCTCGTCGGGGCACATCCGCGTGAAGGCAATGCGGCTGTGGTCGTCGATGGCCACGAAGACGTGCTCCCAGCCGATGTTGCGCGCGCGCTGGCTGCGGTCGCCGGTGATGCGATGCCCGACCTTGTCGAAGCGGCCCAGCTTCTTGATGTCGATATGCAGCAACTCGCCCGGCGCTTCACGTTCGTAACGCTGCACCGGCTCGACCGGTCCGAGATCGCTGAACTTGGACATCCCTGCGCGGCGCAACCCGCGGCTGACAGTCGCCTTGGACACTCCGGTGTACGAGGCTATTCGGGACTGCAGATACAGCTTGCGGCGCAGCTCGACGATGGTCAGCGCGACGCTCGGCTCGATGGCTCGTGGCGAGTGGTCCGGCCGGGAGGACTTGTCCATCAGAGCGGCGGCTCCATCGGCCAGGTAGCGACCGAGCCACTTGCGCGCCGTGACGGCGCTCACGCCCTGCTTGGCAGCGGCATCTGAGGCGACCAAGCCACGCTGGGTGATGTCCTGAACCATCTCGACTCGCCGCAGGTACGTCAATCGGCCATTCTTGTGAGTGTTCATCCGGATGGGGCTCTGAAGTGGACAGGGGGTTTGGCGATTCCCAGTCTCTCAAAACCTCTCCGGGTGAACACCCGCAACAACCTGTTGAAGCATCACAGCTAGCGAGCCCAAGCGTCGAACTGGGCGCTCCGAGCGCCTCATTTCCGCGCATCGGCGCGGCGCCGTCCGCGCCACCATCCGAGCGTGAGGAACTGCCGATGTTCGGCTGCCCGACGGGCGGCGATCGGCCTTCCTGGTAACGAGGGCGGCCGAAATGGCAAACATGTCGACACCGATGGAATGGGATCCGAACGCGGAGGCGTCTTCGCCGGGGTCGCGCGGCCACGAGCCGGGCACATCGGCGCGCGCCGTGGCCGGTCGCCACTTTGCCGACAAGCTCAGCCGCGAACCCTTTTGCTGGCCGACGCCGCCCTACGCCAGCTACCCGCTCGCGATGCCGCAGACCGACCCGCTGCCCTGCGAGATCGTCGGGCTGAACGACAGCCTCACCAAGGGCCGGCTGACCTTCTTCGTGCCCGAGGAAGGCGTCGCCCACGTCCAGCTGCCGCCGGCGCGCACAACCCTGCCGCTGCGCTTCGACCAGTTCCGCTCGCTGACCCTGACCACGCCGGTGCGACCGACCGCGCTCGCGCTCGGCGACCCGCATGCCGGCCTGCTCGCGCACCGCGCGCGTTCGCTGTACCAGCTCACGCTGGCGAGCGGCGCCGAGCTGATCGGCGAGACGGTCGGCCATGTCGAGAACGCTTACGGGCTGTTCCTGTTCCACCCCTGCGCCGAGGCCGATTCGGCGAAAGACGACGGCAGCGTGACTAGCTGCTTCGTGCCGCGCAACGCCTACGACCGGTTCGAGATCGGCTCCAGCATCGGCGAGCTGCTGGTCGAACAGCACAGCGCAACGCCGGCGCAGATCGAGGCGGCCGCAGGCGTCCAGCAGCAGCTGCGCGAGCGCAAGCTCGGCGATGTGCTGGTGACGCGCCAGGTCGTCACGCCGGCGCAACTGGTCGAGGCGATCGAGCGCCAGGCGAAGATGCCGATGGTGCGCATCGGCGAGGCGCTGGTCTCGCTCGGCATGATCGACGAGGCGCAGCTGCAGGAGGCGCTGGCGCAGCAACGCAGCGACCGCAGCGTACCGCTGGGCGAACTGCTGGTGCGCATGGGCGTGGTCTCGCGCGAGGACCTGCAGGTCGCGCTGTCGCGCAAGATGGGCTACCCGCTGGTCGACGTCGACAGCTTCCCGGTCGAGGCCGAGGCGCTGCGGCGCCTGAGCTATTCGGTCGCGATGCGGCTGCAGGTGCTGCCGCTGCTGCTGCGCGACGGCCGCCTGATCGTCGCGCTCGACGACCCCGCGCGCCGCCGCAGCGCGGTCGACGAGGTCGAATTCATCGCGCAGATCAAGGTCGTTCCGGTGCTGGCCAACAGCCGCTCGATCGACGCGGTGCTGCACACGGCCTACGAAAGGATCGGCGCGATCGACGGCCAGCGCAGCCCCGCGCACGACGCAGCGCTGTCGATCAAGCTCGACCTGCCCGACACCAGCAAGCTGATCGCGACGCTCGAGCGCGAAGGCCTGGAACGTGCCAGCGACGACGACCGACCGATCGAGCAGTCCGACAACTCGCTGGTGCGGCTGCTCAACAACATGATCATCGAGGCCGACCGCGAAGGCGTCTCCGACATTCACATCGAGAGCTACCCGGGGCGCGAGAAGATCCGCGTGCGCTTCCGCAAGGACGGCGTGCTGCGCACCTACCTCGAGCTGCCGCCGAACTACCGCAACGCGCTGATCGCCCGCGTCAAGATCATGTGCGAACTCGACATCTCCGAGCGCCGCAAGCCGCAGGACGGCAAGATCAACTTCGCGAAGTTCTCGCCGCAGCTCGAGCTTGTGCTGCGG